>JBDLIN010000038.1:0-21657 GCA_039714835.1 Bacteroidota bacterium
TGAAACATATAGTGATTATTATTTGGAATTTGAAAAAAATGAAAACTCAAAATCGTGGATGCTTGATGGAAACGTAATTGGAGATGAAACCAAAGAAGTTTTTGAAATACCAAATATTATAAATCTGCATCCGAGTATTTTTGATGAAGGAGCTTTAGTTTTCAAAGATTTGAAATCAACAAAAATTAGTTTGAAAAGTAAAAAATCAGATCAGATAATAACAATAAGTTATAAAGGATTTCCATATATGGGAATTTGGTCAAAACCACAAGCTGACTTTGTGTGCATAGAACCATGGTTAGGTATTGCAGATAGCATTAATTCTAACCAAGATTTTACCACCAAAGAAGGAATAATTAAACTTGATGGTGGAAAGACATTTGAAGTCTCGTATTCAATTGAGATTAGTGAATAATAAGCCAGCAACAATTCTGCTAAATGTTGAGGGTAATCTTTATGTAGATAGAAATTCATCTCCACTGGAATTATTATAACAGGGAATGAAATAAATAAAAACTGACAGGATGATTAAAATTTATAAACACACATTATTATTCCCAATTATAATTGCAACTCTGATGAGTTGTAACAATATTGATGTAGATTCAGAAAAGAAGGCGATTATATCTGTTATTGAAAATGAAACCACATCATTTTTTAATAGAGATTTTGAGCAACAGGCTAAAACTTTTTTACATGACGAAAGCCTAACAGTTTTGGTAGCTAAAAAGAATTGGTATGGATATGTTGAAGGATGGAGTCAATTAAGCGCAAATAACAAAAAATACTTTGAAGAAAGTTCTAATCCGCTCACTGATAAATTTGAAAATAAAAACTACAAAATTAAGGTTTACGGAAAAAGTGCATGGGCTATTTACGATGAATATGTTTATAGCAGCAAAGGCAATTTTCTTAAAAAAGTTATCAATGTTCGGTTCCTTGAAAAAGTTGATGGCGAATGGAAAATAGTCTATTTATCTCATGTTAATACCACTTCTTTTGAAAATGATTAAGAAAATATCACATTGGAATGTTGATAGTTACGAAAAAAAATTACCCATATTGTTTTTAAAGCTACCCAAAAAAGATGTGAAATAATACTTTTCAAAGAAGGCTGTATAGCAAATATTACTTAATATTTGAAAATTAAATAGATAAATAATGGAGTTAAGAAAATGTATAAAAGGAATTTCAGTAAAGCTTTAGCATTCGTCATTGCTTTTTCATTTATAACAAATATATCAGCTCAGAATTTTAGAAATGAGGATAATAAAATATTGGAAAACAAGCAGAGTTATTATGAAGAATTAAATTCTTTTGCACGAACTCAAAAAGTATATAATACCCATTCGCATATGAATGTACGAATCGATCCGGGCGATTTCACTTTAGATGTCCTTTTAAAAAGCTCGTATGTTGACTGGATGGGGATTAGCCATGAGAAAAATTCTGAAAGCATAGACTATTATATTTCTAAAGTAAAACACAATTCATATTATTTTTGGTTGGAAAAAAGTCTTCAAGAACTATATGATATTGATGAAAAAATATCATCAAAAAACTGGGACGATATTTCAACTAAATTAGTTGAATCACGAAAACAGAATTTAGATGAAAAATTTTTGTACGATTACTGCAAATATGAAAAGATAATATTAGATAATTTTAAGAAACCCGGAGTTCCTGTTAGCGATTTGGATGTATTTACATCAGCATTTCGTGTAAATTCTTTCTTTTATGGTTACAGTGCTTTCGCAAAAGATCACAATGGTAACAGTGCTATTGTTCTTTACAATAATGGTAAAGAAATAAACAATATTGATGAGTACGTTAACTTCATGGGTAATGAAATTATTAAACAAAAAGAAAAAGGAGCTGTGGCTATAAAATGTGCATTAGCTTATGACAGGGGGCTTGATTTTACCACAGTCGAAAAAGAAAAAGCAGAAATAGCATTATCGAAAGGTAATTCAAAATTAAGTGACGAGGAAATTAAGGATTTTCAAGATTACCTATTTTTTAAACTGTGTGAAATTGCTGCTGGTTTGGATATGCCACTACAGGTTCATACTGGTTTGGCTAAACTACAAAAGTCAAACGCAATGCAGTTACGTGAGGCTATAGAGCTTAATCATAAAACAAAGTTTGTATTGTTTCATGGCAGCTATCCATGGCTGGATGATATTTTCGGTTTAACTCACAATTATAGCAATGTCTATCCCGATATGTGCTGGCTTCCGTTAATATCAACTTCAGCAGCAGAAAGATTTCTCCATGAAATAATTGAAGTAGGTATAATTGATAAAGTTGCTTGGGGAGGTGATTCTTTTACAGTAGAAGAAAGCTATGGTGCATTGCTGGCTATGCGACATGTTTTGGCAAAAGTATTGTCAGAGAAAGTAGAGGATGGTTATTTAAGCATGGATGAAGCAAAAGAAATAGTAAAAAAAGTGCTGTATTCCAACGCAAAAGGATTGTATTCTAATTAGTGAATAAAAACAGTTAACAAAATTATTTTTTATTGATAAAGAATAATTAAGATTGAATTTATTATGAAAAAGAAATTATGGATAGTAATTGTAATCTTTACAATTGCAAACATAACACTTATAAATAATGTGTATGGACAACAAAACGAAAAAGAAAAAGCAACTCAATTAAATGACAGGCAATTCGATGAAGTTGTTAATAAAATGCATATCATTCCCGGATTGTGGCGACCTATGTTTGAAAATGAACAGGTGGCTTGGATAAGCCCCCACTGGGAAAGTCAAGAATATGTTTGGTTCGATTTTCCGGAAGCAATTCAAATAGATGGCGAGTTTATTTATCTTGGACATCTTTCCAAACGTTTCCGCACAGCTTTCCCAACTGAAAAATGGGCTCCATGGGTAATAGGAGAGAATGGAATTAGTTACGAACAAGTTTTGCCAAATGGTGTAAGTTTTAGTGGAGAGATAACAGAAAAAGAAGAGAATGTTGCTGCACTAACACTAAATATTACAAACGGAAGTAGTAAAGAACTGAAAGAAGTAATGCTACTAACTTGTATATATCTTGATGGTGTAAAAGAATTCAACGATAAAACTAACGATAATAAATATGTTCATACTCCTTGTAAAGGATGGGTGCCACTCACCAAAACTGAAGAATGTCCTGCTGTTGAAGAAGGCGTAAATGTTGGTTGGTTAAAAGAAGGGAATAATAACAGCGTTTCCGATTTGCCCGTTATTGTTGTAAAATCAAAAAAGGAAGAACGTTTGATAGCAACCACTTGGTTTGATGATACATATACTTTTATCGGAAATCCAATACATCCTTGCGTACATGCTGATCCAATATTTAAAAACTTAAAACCAGGAGATAGCCAAACAATTACCGGTGAATTAATATTCTTTGAAGGAACAATAGATGAATTTGAAGTTTGGTTTAGGGATAGATTGAAAAATAAGTAGTGAAAACGGATAACCTATAATATTGTAATCAAATATTATATAAAAATTTAGAAAGCTTATATGTCAAATTATACTCACAGAGAAAGAGTAATTGCAACAATTAACCATAAAGAAGCGGATCGAATTCCTATAGACTTAATTGGGAATGCAACGATGCTATTGGATGACCCATACATAAAGTTACATAATCATCTTGGACTTTCTTCCATTCCACCATTTCGTTCAGGTACTACTGCAAATTATTATGATGAACGAATTCTTGAATACTTCGATGTCGATTTTCGGCGAATATTTTTACAAAAGAATCCAAATAGTAAGTCGGTGAAAATTGATGAAGATTCATTTATTGACCCATGGGGAATTACATACAAAAAACTTGATGGATTAGTTAATGCAGTAAATCATCCACTTGAAAATGCTCAAACTGTAGAAGATATTGAACCAGAAAAACTTATTGCAGCATTTGAAACGGCAAGAGAGTATGGGAAATATTATTAAATGAATTAGGAGAAATAATGAGACGTTATCTTTTAACAATATTTTTATCACTTTTATATTTTCTACAATTATTTGCTCAAAGTAGCAACTACAATGGATTAAACTCTCACCTTGGAAATTTATTCAGAGTATCAAATGCCAAAACTCGCTCAATAAGTCCGGAGAATTTTACTGGTGAAAAAGGTAAAGCCGGTATGTCTACATTGAAAGAGGGAACTGCACGTGAAGCTGCACGCGATTTGGGTCAGGGATGGAAAGTAAATCCGTATATAAATATTAAAGCAGGAGAAACGTTTACACTTGCTGAAATTGAAGGATCTGGAGCAATACAGCATATATGGATGACACCTACTGGGGTATTACGTTTTTCTATTTTAAGAATCTATTGGGATGATGAAACTGAGCCATCTGTGGAATGTCCAGTTGGAGATTTCTTCGGTACAGCTAAAGAAGTAAAATATATTAACTCCCTTGCTGTGTGTGTTAACCCGGGAAGTGGATTCAATTCTTTTTGGCAGATGCCTTTTAGAAAAAAGTGTAAGATAACCTTGGAGAACATCGATGAAAAAGGGATGAGATTATATTATCAAATTGATTACACTTTAACCGAAGTTCCGGAAGATGCTGCTTATTTTCATGCTCAGTTCAGAAGAACCAATCCCTTGCCATATAAGGAAGTTTATACAATTGTTGATGATATAAAAGGGAAAGGACATTATGTAGGGACATATATGTTCTGGCAGCCAAATAATAACGGATGGTGGGGCGAAGGTGAGATCAAGTTCTATATGGATGGAGATAAAGAGTTCCCAACAATTTGTGGAACAGGTACGGAAGATTATTTTTTAGGGTCATATAATTTTGGTGCTTGGGACCCAAATAGAAGCAAACCTGGTATTTATAAAGAATATTCTACTGCCTATGCAGGTTTTCAATATTTTGAACCAGGTCAATATAAGAACATACGTTTTGGACTTTATCGCTGGCATATAGTTGATCCAATCCGTTTTGGGAAAGATCTTAAAATAACCATACAGGCATTAGGCTGGCGAAGCGGAGGAAGATATTTGCCGCTACAGGATGATTTATCTTCAGTTGCTTTTTGGTATCAATTAGAACCACATGCTAAGTTTCCATCTTTGCCGGATAAAGATTATCTCGAAATTGAATAAAATGTTAAACTAAAGGAAAGAGAAATATGATTTCAATGAAAAATATTATTATTTCAATAGCACTTTTATTAACAATATCTATTGTTGGATGTAACTCAATATCAGATCAATTTATTGATTTCAATAATGAAAATATTGAATATATGGGACGAATTGGTAAAACAGACTCAACAGCAGAACTATACTGGTCTGGCTCATCTATCAAAATTGAATTTGAAGGAACTGCAGTTAGTGCAATTCTAAAGGATGAAAAAGGGAAAAATTATTTTAATGTAATTATTGATAATGATAGCATAGCAATTTTACATTTGGATTCAGTAAAAAGGACTTATCAACTTGCAGCCGAGTTACCTAAGGGTAAACATACAGTTCAATTATTCAAGCGTACAGAATGGACAAGTGGACAAACAGACTTCTTCGGTTTCGAGATTGAAGGAAGCAAAGTATTCTCTATTCCATCAAAGAAAAGGACAATTGAGTTTTATGGAAACTCTATTACTTGTGGCTATGGAGTAGAAGATTACGCAGGCGATTCTCCAGATTCTATCTATACAAATAATTACAATAGCTATGCTGCAGTAACAGCGAGGCATTTTGATGCAAACTACTATTGTACAGCTCGTAGCGGAATTGGCATCACTGTAAGCTGGTTCCCGATGATAATGAAGGAGATGTATTATAGGCTTAATCCTGCTGATGAAAATAGCCATTGGGATTTTAGTAAAGCACCACCGGATATTGTTGTAATTAATTTATTTCAGAATGATTCTTGGTTAGTGAACAGACCAAATAACGAGCAATTTAAAAACCGATTTGGGACTAAGAAACCAACAAAAGAATTTATTATTAATTCATACCGCAAATTTGTACAAGAGATTAGAATCCAGTATCCAGCATCAAGTATTATTTGTATGCTTGGAAATATGGATATAACTAAGGAAGGTTCTGTATGGCCGACGTATGTTAAAGGAGCAGTTAAACAGCTAAATGATAAGAAAATTCATACTTTATTTGTACCTTACAAAAATACTCCAGGACATCCGGAAGTAGAAGAACAAAAAGCGATGGCTAATAGTTTGATAAAATATATAGAGAAAAATATTAAATGGTAGGTTGAATGAAACGAAGATATATCCTAATATTAATAATATTTATATCCACACAACTTATAATAGCCCAATCTAAAATAAAGCATCTAAAGCAAGCAGATTACAAAAACTCGCTCCAATATATTTGGGATAACAAAGAAGTGTTCGATTCTAAAACAATTGATAACTGTGAATCACTTACTAATTGGCAATTCGGGGGCTTAGCAAGTATGATTCTTTGTGATACAATTGTGGAAGAGGGAAAAAGTTCAATTAAGCTCTCCTTCCCTGTTGAGTATAGTGATGGACGTGAGTATCCAATAGCGTATATAGAAAATATGGTAAAAGGGGAAAATTGGGAGGATTACAATCGTATTTCCACTTCAATTTATGTTAAACATGAAAGCGCAAAATTTATATATCTTTCGTTGGAATTGAAAAACAAGGGCGTTGAGAAAGTTCCAAATAGGTTCAAAAAGAATGGGCGACACTATTTCAAGGCTGAGACTAACAAATGGAATAGGGTACTATGGGAAATACCAGCAATACCAAGAGATAAAGTTACAGGCTTAGCAGTAGTCTATTTAATTAAGGGAAAAGCATTAAAAAATAGTGGAGATAGTATAACCGTTTTTGCTGATAATTTTGAGCTTCAAAAAGTAAAACCAAATTATGAAGAAGGCTGGCAAGTGGAAAATGGGAAAGTAGCTTTTAGCCATAATGGTTATTTGTGTGGAAGTGAAAAAATTGCTTTAACTAATGGTATAGAGGCAAACGAATTCTCAATTGTGAATTCAGAAACAAAGCAAGTTGTATTTACTAATAAAATAGAAGTCAATAAAACAAGGTTTGGTGATTTTCAGAAATTAAACTTTTCAGAATTTAAAGAAGAGGGGGAATACCAAATATCAATTGGAAATATTTTAACAAGGCCATTTCACATATCCAATAATATTTGGGAAAGAAGTATTTGGAATAATTTAAATTTCTGGAAAGCTGAGAGATGTGGAGAAGCAGTTAATGGTATCCATGATAAATGTCATCAAGATGTTTTTGCTGTGCATGGCACTGATACAATATTTGTTAATGGTGGTTGGCACGATGCTGGTGATTTAACACAGATGATATACAACACTGGTGATGCCATTGTTACAATGTTGGAATTTGCAGAAAAAGTTGAATCGAAAAATGAAGAGCTTTACAATGCCCTTGTGGATGAAGCTAAATGGGGATTGGAGTGGATGCTTAAAACCCGCTTTGGCAAAGGATACCGTCACACTTTTGGTGGTATCTCTAAATACACAGATGGAATTATTGGAACGAATGATGATATAAAATTTGAAGCGAAAAAACTTACATACGAAAATTTTCTAAGTGCAATGGTAATTTCAAATGCATCTTTATTTTTTGAAAAAAGAGATGAAGAACTTTTCAATAAATGTAAAGTGGCTGCAATTGAGGATTGGAGGTTTGCATCTGAAGGAATAACAGAGCTAAATGTAGAGCTATGTGGAAATGCTACAATTGCTTCCATTAATTTATTCAAACTTACTAATGATTCATTATACTTAAACAAAGCAATTGAATGGGCAGATGTTTTAATCCAAAGTCAGCAACAAGATTATACAGATTGGGAAATACCACTCAATGGTTTTTTCTATAAAAGCCCGAAGCACGAACAGATACTGAGATACAATCCAATTGGAAATGACCAAGCTCCAATTATTGCACTCAATAATCTTTGTAAACTATTACCAAATCATCCTAATTGGATTGAATGGTACACAGCAATTGCTTTATATGCTGAGTATATAAAGGAGACAGCAAAAATATCCAATCCATTTGAAATGATTCCACAATCAATTTATAATGTAGATGAAATCCACAAGCCAAGTATTTATGGGCTACAGCAATCGACACTTGCAAAATATAAAAAGTATGAAGAGAAGGAACCACAATATAAAGAGCAAGTAAAGAGTGGATTACCACTTGGGAAAGGAAATTATTTGCGAACATTTCCAGTCTGGTACTCACATAGAGGAAGTGCTGGCATTCAGATGGCTCAGGCAAAAGGGCTTGCTGTTGCATCAAATTTACGTAATGATATGGAAGGACTTAACCTTGCAACAAAACAGTTGGAATGGATTGTTGGACGAAATCCATTTGCACAAAGCACTATTTATGGGGAAGGATATGATTTCCCTCCAATGTATTTTGCTTCTTCCGGTACAATTGTAGGAGCAATCGCTTGTGGAATTCAAACACATGGGAATAGTGACGTTCCAAACTGGCCTGCATCAGCTTGTTGGAATTATAAAGAAATATGGACGCATACCACATCTAGATATTTATGGCTTATTTCAGAGGTGGCTTATTCTCATAATCCCATTAGTGATTCTGATGAAAGCAATAATGTCTTAACAAGTAAGAGAATAGTAGGTGATGGTTTATATCAAATCCAAATATCTTTTTCTAAAGATAACGAGAGAAAATATGAGTTGTTAGGTTATAATATAATAGTTAACAAACCATATAAAACTATCCAACCAGATGAAAATAATAAATTAGTAATTTCTTGGGAAGTAAAAGTAGTATCAAATAATAAACCTTGGGTTGCTGTTGTTAAGTCAAATGATGAAATAATTGAAATTGAATAGAAACGAAAATAAATGAAAAAGTATATTTTAGAAATTATAGCATTTTTGCTTATCCAATTCAGTATTATTTCAGTAGTATTTGCACAAGAGTGGAAGGTACTTCCAATCCGTTCAAAAATAGAATATGAAAACAATATGCCAGGTGGAGAAGGTGAGCAACATCCACATTCAATTGCACGCAGTTTGAATAATCCGGATTATATTTATTTATCACAAGATGTTGGCGGTTGCTGGAGAAGTACTGATGGAGGAGTTACTTGGAATAAAACATTGGACAAAGGGTTGTACCTTCCATTCGGACAATCAATTCAAGTTGATCCCAATGATCCGAATTTAGTTTTTATTACTGTCTCTTATAGCTGGTTCCAACAAGGGAAATCAAATGAAGGACTTTATCGCTCAACCGATGGTGGAGATAATTGGCAATTAGTATTACACACAGATGTAAACTATAATTCGAGTATGCATCGCAGACATAGACAAAATATAACTTATGATGTTACTACATCTGAACCTGGTATGAAAACACAAAGATGGTATGCAGCTTTTCCGAATAATGGGCTTTATAGATCTGATGATGATGGGAATACTTGGAGTGATAAAATAAGTTCACTTGCTAACCATTCTATTGTCTATTTCGTTCAAACTCACCCAAGTGATGGTAAGACAATTTATGTAGGTACTTCATCAGGACTATTAAAGAGCGATTCACTTGGATATAATCTGCAAGCATTCGGAGATTTACCATCCGGAGAAGTTTCATCAATGGCTGTTAATCCACAAAACGACTCAATAATTTATGCAACTATTCGCAATGGTAGTCTCTACAAATCAACAAATAGTGGAGAGAATTTTGACATGGTAATGTGGGGCACTCATTCAAAGATTGTAATGAATCCAAGTTATCCAAATAAAATGTATTTAATCGGAATGAACAAATCATCCTTCTATACAAATAATGGGGGTGGAATTTGGAATCCATTTGGGCAGGTTACAACTTTCCCCGGTTTAGGAAGGGAAACAGGTTGGAGACGTTGGATTGATGGAGACCTTTCAGGAGTAGTAACAAATGCCCAAGATGAAAATGACTTTGTAGCTTATTCACGAAGTACTATTTTTAAATCCACTGATGGCGGTGCTTCCATTGGTGAAAGTGCAACTGGCTGGACAGGGAATGCATGGAGCTGGTGGTGCGATGCAGCAGAATTTGATCGTTTTGATTCTAATCGTATAGCATTTTTCAATAATGATGTTGGAATGAAAATTACTCTTACCAGTGGGAATTATTTTGAGGAAGATACTAATCAAAATGCATGGAGTTGGTATCAAGAAGGGAAAATAGGCTGGGTTGGTGCATATTCCGGAGACTTTCAACCAATTGAAGGTTCACAAGTAATAGTTGCTTCAATAGGAGGTTATTTTGTAACACAGCTTATGCGCACTGAGAATAATGGTCAAAGCTGGCAGCTTGTTACTGAAGGGGAAGATAATAGTGATTATAACTTGTTCATTGCATTCCATCCAGATGACCCAAATTATGTTTATGCTGGGAATAAAATATCAACTGACGAAGGTAAATCATTTTCAAAAATAAATTTCCCTGCTGAATATTATGATCCTACTATTGTAGGAATGTGTGAAGCATATCCTGATGTTGTATTTGCTATAGATAGGAACAGAGAATATTTACTTCGCTCAAAAGATCGTGGTCTTACATGGAAAGAGTATGCAAAGCCAGGCTGGTTATTTAGAACTTTTGATTCAATACCAATCTTTGCTGCTGATCCTGAGGATTCTAATAAAGTATATACTTTTGATGCGAAAGGTGATTTAGCTTCTTTTAATGGAAATACTTGGACTAACTTCAATATACTTGAAAAAACTGGTGGGCATGAAGGAATTAATTTAGTTAGAGCTGTTGCAGTTGATCCTAATTATTCTAACATAATTTATGCTGGAACTATTGAAGCAGGTGTATCATGTGTTTTCCGTAGTACTGATAGTGGTGAAACTTGGGAAGATATTACAAACAATTTACCACGCATGGGAATAGGTGCTATAAAAGTGAATCCACATACCGGTGAATTGTATCGTGGAAGTTTAAATGGTACATGGATTTATCCAGCACCAGAAGAGTACTATCCAACAGATATTAAGGAAAGGAATAACAAACTCCCAAATAATTATAAATTAGAGCAGAATTATCCCAATCCCTTCAATCCAAGTACTGTTATTGAATATCAACTATCTGAGATGAGTAATGTAGAATTAGCTGTTTATAATATGTTAGGTCAAAAAGTTAAAATGCTTGTAAACGAAACACAGAATGCTGGAAAGTATCAGGAAAAGTTTAACGCGAGTGAACTCTCCTCTGGTATTTATTTTTATAGATTACGGGCAAATAATTTTGTTCAAAATCGAAAAATGATAATAGTTAAATAAATTAAGAGTTTTAAATGAAAAATGAATCTCGAAGAAACTTTATTAGAAAATCTGCATTAGGAGTTGGAGCAGTTACTATAGCGGCCAATTCAACATTATCAGGATCTGATGATAGTGATAAAAAGGAAAGTAAGCATTTACCTCGTGAAGTATGGATAGCAACAATATCACAACATGAAATTTTTACTGATACAACCGATGAAATGGTTGCAGAAATGTTAAAACTCATGGAGGAAATTGCTCCGTTAAATCCAGATATTATTGTTTTACCAGAAGTATTTCCTTATTCAAATATACCCAAACGTCCACCGCTTGCTGAATCTGCTGAAAACAAGATAGGCCCGATTATAAAACCATTTGCCAACTTTGCAAAAAAAAATAATTGTTATGTTATTTGTTCTACTTACACTGAAGATAAAGGGAAATACTATAACTCTGCAGTATTGCTTGATAGGCAAGGGGAATATGTTGGAGAGTACCATAAAATGTTTCCAACAGAAGGGGAGATGAAAAGAGGAATTTCTCCGGGTGAATCTGAACCTCCAGTTTTTGAAACAGACTTTGGCAAAATAGGAATGCAAATATGTTTTGATAATGAATGGATTGAGGGCTGGCACAAGTTACACAAAGCTGGTGCAGAGGTTGTATTCTGGCCATCTGCCTTTTCTGGTGGGACTAAACTAAATTCTTTTGCAAAATTATTTAACTATCATCTTGTCAGTAGTTCACGAAAGGATGAAGCAAAAATAATAGACATTACTGGTGAAGATGTTGCATCAACTGGAAGGTGGGAACCGAACTGGATTTGTGCACCAATCAATCTTGAAAAAGTGGTTATTCCAACTTGGCCTTATTATGTGAATTTCAAAGAAATGGAAGCCAAATACGGACGGAACATAAAAATAACGTCTTTACACGATGAAGAAATCAGTATAGTAGAAAGTTTATCTGCGGATTTAAAAGTGGTAGATGTATTAAAAGATTATAATATCAAAACAAGAAAAGAATATTTATTGAATGCCGAGAAAATGCAAAATAAATTAAGAAAATAAAAATGTTGTAAAGAGTATGAGCAAAATTCTTTATTTAAGTAAAGCAGATGTTGAAGCAGTAAAGATGCCTATGCAGGATATCATAAATGCTTTAGAAATTATGTTCAAAGAAAAGGGGGAAGGACGTGTGGAAATGCCTCCAAAGCCCGGTATTCATACACGGAAAGGTGCTTTTATTCACGCAATGCCGGCATATATTCCTGCAATGAATTCAGCCGGGATGAAATGGATTTCAGGTTATCCGGAAAATCAGAAAAAAGGTTTACCATACATAACCGGACTATTAGTGTTAAACGATCCTGAAACTGGAATACCTATTGCTATTATGGATGGCACTTGGATAACAGGACAAAGAACTGGTGCAGCCACAGCAGTTGCTGCAAAGTACTTAGCTCGTAAAGAGAGTAGCTCTGTTGGTATCTTAGCTTGTGGTGTTCAGGGAAGAAGTAACCTAGAAGCACTAAGTTGTGAATTTGATATAAAAACTGTAAAAGCATATGACATTTATCCTGAAGTTGCAGAAAAATTTGTCGAAGATATGCTAAAATTCGTTCCAGCAGAATATGAAATTGTAAATACTCCTAAAGAAGCTGTTGCCGAACTTGACCTTGTTGTTACAAGTGGTCCAATCCTAAAAGATCCTACTCCTGCAATTAAAGCTGGATGGCTCTCTGAAGGAGCATTTGCCAGCCCAGTTGATTTCGATTCGATGTGGCAGGGTGATGCATTAAAAGAAGCGGATAAACTTGCGACAGATGATCATGCACAAATGGATTATTACAGAGGAGCTGGATATTTTGGTGAAACGCCTAAACCGTATGGTGATCTTGGTGAAATAGTTTCCGGCAAAAAACCTGGTAGAGAAAATGACAGTGAACGTACCATAAGCATAAATCTTGGTATAGCTTTGGATGATATGGCAACAGCAATCCATATCCATCAAAAAGCAAAAGGGATGGGAATTGGGACAGAACTTCCTTTATAATAAAAAAATTAGTAACAGAAAATGTATTCAAAATAGATGTTGATAAAGAAGAATATTCGAATAAAAATATCATCCAAGCTCTTTTATTCAGTAATTATAATAAGTTTGGTGGCTTTTCTTTATAGTTGCTCTTCAATAAAAAAAGAGAAGTCTTTCAATTGGGGATACTATATAGACAAAGCTAATACTGACGAAAGTCAAGTCCCACAATATAAACTGCCTGATGTTTTAGTTACAGAAGAAGGTGAAGTAGTAAAAAACCGCTTAACCTGGTTACAAAAACGCAGATCTGAAATATTGGAATTATATAAAAATGAAATTTATGGTAGAGTTCCACAATGGAATGGAAGTGTTGAATTCAAAACAACAAAAGAAATTCCAAATAGTTTGAACGATAAAGCAACAATGAAGGAAGTGACAGCATCCTTTATTAACAAAGGGGATACGGTTAAAATGAATGTTTTAATTTATCTTCCTAATGATGGTAAAGAGAAGCATCCACTATTTGTAGGTCTTAACTTTTTTGGTAACCATACAGTGTGTCCAGATACTAATATTACCATTGTAAACGGTTATGTAATCAATAAAAAAGCAATAAATGTAAAAAATCATAAATCCACAGAGGCAAAACGTGGAGTAATGAAAGAACGATGGCAAGTAGAAAAGCTTATTGATAAAGGGTATGGCTTAGCAACAATATTCTACGGCGATCTTGATCCCGACTTTGATGACGGGTTTCAAAATGGTATTCATCCGCTATTTTACAAAGAGGGACAAACTAAACCAAAAGATAACGAGTGGGGTTCAATATCAGCATGGGCCTGGGGTTTAAGTCGTGCAATGGATTATTTTGAAACTGATTCTACTATCAATGAAAACAAAATTGCGGTAGTTGGGCATTCACGTTTAGGTAAGGCAGCACTTTGGGCTGGAGCACAAGATAAACGATTTGCAATTACAATATCCAACAATTCCGGTAGCGGCGGAGCTGCATTATTTCGTAGAAAGTTTGGTGAAACTATTGATGTCTCTGTTGCTTATGCACCACAATGGTATTGCGATAATTTTAAGAAATATGTAGATAATGAAAATAAATTGCCTATTGACCAACATATGCTTATTTCTTTAATAGTACCACGTGCTGTATATATTGCTAGCGCCGAAGAGGATACATGGGCAGATCCAAAAGGTGAATTCCTTTCCGCAAAATATGCTACTCCGGTTTATAATTTGTTTAATAAAAAGGGGATTGAATCTGATAAGATGTTTGAGCTGAATCAACCGACAATGAATTCAGTTGGATATCATATTCGGTCGGGTAAACATGATTTAACTGAATATGATTGGAATAATTATATCAATTTTGCAGATAAACATTACTTTGTTAAATGAATTAGTCTCTGTCGATTTAATCATCGAAAATATTTGTGGAGTAATAACTAAATATTTCAGACCATCAAATGGTCATCTTAAAGAAGATCAAGAAAATATCTTAAAAATAAAGAATACAAATCTGTAACAATTGAAGCAATCCAGTAAAATATTTATTTAATTAAGAAAAGTTTTACGACTAAACCTTAGTGCGTTAAGCAATATATTTGTATATTAGAAATAAGTAATTGACAAATTGGAGTGATTATGAAAACTAAAGTAAATAGGTTAAAACCATTAACAGCGAAAGTTGGAATATACGGTGTTGGTCATTACAATTACTGGCCTCAATTTGAAGGGCTATTAGATAAAATGAAAGAAAAAATGACCGTTTTCGAAAAGATGGTCGAAGAAAACGGCGTTGAAGTAGTTAATTTTGGAATTGGTGATGATGCTGAAAGTGCATATAAAATAGTAAAAGAAATCAAGTCAGAAAATCTTGATATGCTTTTTATTGATATGTTAACTTATGCAACATCAAGTGCTATAGGAATAATATTTAAAGAGGTTGATGTTCCTATGGTAATGGTTGCACTTCAGCCAGATAAAGCTCTTGATTATGAAAATGCAACAACTTTTATGCAATTGTATAATGATGATATTTGTGCAATGCCGGAATTTGCTTCAGTGGCTCAACGTATGGGAAGAAATATTCCGCCATCTGTTATTGGTACTTTATATGACGATCCTGAAGCCGAAGCTGAAATTGCAGAATTCTGCCAAATAGCAAAAGTGCTGCATGATGTAAAAACCTCTCGTATCGGGCATTTTGGTCACCCACTTGAGGCTATGTTAGATATGCACTCAGACCCAACACAATTTACATCAACATTCGGCTGCCATATTGTACAAACTGAGCCAGATGATATAATGGCACACTACAAAGAGGTTAGTGAGGAAGAGATTAAAAAATATTCTGATGAAATTTTAGAGTTTTTCGAAGCACCTGAACCAAAAGCTGATCCAATAACAAAAAAACTTACAGATAAAGATTTATACGAAGCAGCAAAAGTTGGTGTTGCCTTAAAGAGATTTATTGATGAGAAAAAGCTAGATGGCCTAGCATATTACTATGAAGGTAAAGAAGGTACAGATATGAGACGTTTGGTTACAAACTTAATAGTTGGTAACTCGTTATTAACCGCAGCCGGATTTCCAATGTGCGGTGAATCTGATCTGAAAACTAATATAGCAATGATGATAATGGATAGACTGGATATTGGCGGAAGCTTTGCTGAATTCCATCCGATTGATTTTAATGAAGGATTTGTTATTGTTGGCCACGATGGTCCTCATCATATTAATATTGCTGAAGGGAAACCACAGATTAGAAGTTTACTAAAATATCACGGAAAACCTGGAAGTGGTGCCAGTGTTGAATTTAAGATAAAAGAAGGTCCTATAACAATGCTTGGTATAACTACTAAAGCTGACGGTCAATTTAAATTTGTTATTGCAGAAGGAGAATCCGTTGAAGGTCCGGTTACACCTATTGGAAATACTAATACAAGAGGCTTTTTTAAACCAAACATTAAAACATTTTTAAAACGATGGTTTTCCGAGGGACCTACTCATCACTTTGCTCTTGGCATTGGAAACAAAGCTGAAACAATTAAACAAATTGCGGATTTTCTTGATATTGAAGCAGTAATTATTTCTCAAAAAGATTAAAGTTGAAAGATTATGACCCCTAATTTAGCTATTATCGTTGTTTTAAGTTACTTCGCACTGCTATGGATTATTTCAATATTTACTTCACGTAACGCTGGTGCAGATACATTTTTCACTGCCGATAAACAATCTCATTGGATTCTTGTTGCATTTGGAATGATTGGTGTTGCACTTTCTGGATTGACATTTATTTCTGTTCCCGGAGAAGTTGGTAATTCTCAATTCACTTATTTTCAAATCGTGATGGGATATACTGCAGGTGTATTTATAATTGCTCTTATTCTTCTCCCTCTTTATTACAAATTAAAATTAGTCTCAATTTACGCATACCTTGAACAGCGTTTTGGGAAAAGGTCGCATAAAACTGGGGCAATATTCTTTTTGATTTCCCAAACAATGACAGCAGCCTTCAAACTATTTTTAATGACCACTGTTTTGCAAATTGCTTTTTTTGATTCTTTTGGGATCCCTTTTGAGGTTTCCGTTTTTGTCACTCTGATGCTAATATGGCTTTATACTTACCGTGCCGGAATTAAAACAATAGTTATTACTGATACACTTCAGACATCATTTTTAATTATTGCCGCTGTAGCCACAATTATTGTGATAGCTAGTAAATTAGAATTTTCTTTTGGACAATTAATTACGACAATCTATAATGACCCAAAATCAAATGTTTTTGTCTGGGATTGGGCAAGTGATCGAAATTTCTTTAAACTATTTTTAACAGGAATGTTTCTTGTTATAATTACAAATGGACTCGATCAAAGTATAATGCAGAAACATTTAACTTGTCCTACAATTAAAGATGCTAAGAAAAATATGTTCTGGTTTGGCAGTTCACTGCTTGTTGTAAATCTAATTTTTCTTGGATTAGGCTTATTGCTTTACATTTATGCTGCTCAGAATGGAATTGAAGTACCAGCAAAAACAGATGAACTTTATCCTTTATTAGCGTTAAAATACTTTGGTACTTTTACAGGCGTTGTATTTTTAATTGGTATTGCAGCAGCGGCGTATTCAAGCGCTGATTCTGCTCTTGCCGGCCTCACTACTTCATTTTGTGTCGATTTACTTGGAATGGGAAAAGGAGAAAGAGAGATTTCCACCAAACAAAGAACCCTAATTCATCTTGGTTTTTCATTTCTTGTATTTCTTGTAATTGTAATTTTCTACTCACTTAATAACGATAGCCTTATAAATTCATTCATAAGGGTAGCTGGTTATACATACGGTCCACTACTTGGTTTATTTACATTTGGAATGTTTACTAAAAGAAAGGTTAAGGATTCTTTGGTTCCTTATATTGCAGTGCTCTCGCCAATTATATCAGTTTTACTCTATTTCTATTCTGAACAACTTTTTGGTTTTAAATTTGGTTTTGAGATATTGTTAGTAAATGGTGGTCTCACTTTTCTTGGATTATGGTTGAGTTCACTAAATAATAAGTAATAGGAACGCTGATCATTAAGATATTTATGATAAGTTAAGATTAAAAGAAATAATAAAAATGAAACTTTTCTTTTCTATAATTATAATATTTTTAACCTTCAATCTCAGCTTTGCTCAATTCTGCAAACCATTAAGTCTACCGACAGTTATTTCAAATAATATGGTGTTCCAGCAAAATAGAAATGTCCCAATTTGGGGATGGACTTCATCAAATGAGGAAGTAACTATAAAAGCAAGTTGGCTTGAGAACTCAGTTACGGTAAAGGCAGATGAGAGTGGGAATTGGGATACTAAACTTCAAACCGATGTAGCAAGTAATAAACAATACTCGCTTTCAGTTATTAGTAAGAGGGATACGATAAATATTACTAACATTTTATTCGGGGAAGTTTGGTTAGCATCTGGGCAATCCAATATGCAAATGCCCCTAAAAGGTTGGAGTGAACAAAATGTTGAAGGATCAGAAGAGGCAATTAAAAAATCATATAACTCACAAATTAGATTGTTCCAAGTAAAACAAAATGCTTCACCAGTTCCATTAGACAATTGTAAAGGTTCATGGGTTGAGAGTAATCCAGAAGAAGTCGCTAGTTTCAGTGCAGCTGCTTACTTTTTTGCTGCTAAATTAAATAGAGATTTGAATATTCCAATTGGGATTATTCACTCAAGCTGGGGAGGTACTAAAGCTCAGTCGTGGGTTAGAAAAGAACGATTGTTAGAGATTGATGATTTTAATGATGAAATAAAGGACTTAGACTTAAATTTTAGGACTTTCACAGAGGAAATTGTTGAATTTGAAGCAACAATGAAAAAATGGGGAGAATTTGAAAGGTATGATCCTACGATAAATTATTCTACTTATATGAAAATGAATGAAAAAGTTCAAAAAAAGTGGGAAAATTTGAAGAGTTCAGAAGAAAGTTATTGTAAAAGTCTAGATGATTATCCTAAACCAAATATGCCTGAAAAATTTCCACAGTTCATGGTAACAACGCTTTATAATGCAATGATACATCCGCTTATTCCATTTACTATCAAAGGAGTTATTTGGTATCAGGGTGAAAGTAATGCAAATAAACCTGATCAGTATGCTCAATTATTTCCATTGTTAATAAATAATTGGCGAAGCGATTGGAAGCAAGGAGATTTTCCATTTTACTATGTTCAAATTGCTCCGTTCCTATACAAAGATGATGACGAAGGAAGCTGGTATCCTGCTGCGTTACGTGATGTTCAGCGGCAAACGATGAACAAAGTTATAAATACTGGAATGGTTGTAACAACTGATATTGCTGATACTAATAGAATTCATCCCCCCAAAAAGAGAGAAGTTGGTGAACGTTTAGCACTATGGGCATTAGCTAAAAATTATAACAAAGATATTGTTTACTCTGGACCAATTTATAAATCAATGAAAATTAAAGAGAATAAAATTCGTTTGTTTTTTGAATATGCAGAAAGTGGATTACTGTGTAAAGGAGAAAGTTTAACTTATTTTGAAATCGCTGATGAGGATGGAAACTATATAGATGCAAAAGCTGAGATAGATGGTAAAACAGTTTTGGTAAGTAGTCCAGAAGTAGAAAATCCAAAATCAGTACGATTCGGATGGAAACATACAGCACAACCGAATTTGTTTAACAAAGCGGGTTTGCCAGCTTCACCATTTTATACGAAGAGTCTAAGTAAATAATTATTAACATTAATCTTGAGGAGTTAATAATGAAAATAGGAATAAATTTAATTTTAGTTTTAACTCAATTGTCTCTATTTATTTCATGTGGTAGCGACTTCAAAGGTGAATTATCAATTCATTATGAACTTAAAGAATTTGATCTTCCTTCGGTTGTATGGCTGGAAGATGCAGATAATAATTATCTCAAAACATTAATGGTAGCTGATTGGTTATCCTATGATGGTCATCGAGATTCACTTGTTTGTCCAAATTGGAGTCAAGAAGCAAATTGGGGAAATGTTTCTAAGGAAGAACTTGATGCTGTTACAATGGCAACGCCCGACATCAATAAGCACAAAATAGTTTTGAATATTAAAAAAGAAAAATTAGAACCAGGTCTTTATTATTATCTTGTTCAAACACATGTTGAGGATGAATATAATATACTATATAAAGGAAAAATCAATATTGGTGAGAAGTACGATTCTACTGTAGCAAGTGTAAATTATATACCTAAAAAAAATCCAGATTCTACAATGGCAGATTTGCTTTGTAATGTTTATGCAGTAATTAAATGATTTTAATTTTGAGGTGAAATATGAGTAATAAAAAGAATTCTATATCAAGAAGAAATTTTATAAAGAAAACTTCTACTAGTATTGCTGCAATTTCAGCATTACCTTTTTTAGAAACATGCGAAACACCAAAAAATCCCCCAATGAAAACGCATAGAATTTTAGGAAAAACTGGTATAAAGGCATCTCTACTTGGTTTTGGCGGAGGTTCACAGTTCATGAAAAACGGTGAAGAGGAATGGCAACCGTTATTAGAACGTGCTATTGAATCTGGAGTAAACATTTTTGATACATGCTGGGATTACGGTGGAGGAGAGAGCGAGATCAGGTATGGGAAAGTATTAAATAAATACCGTGATAAAATTCATATCATGACCAAGATAGATGAGAGGGGAGCTGAAGGTGCTAGAAAACAATTCGAGGGAAGTCTTGAACGACTTCAAATGGATTATGTTGATATACTATTAATGCACCAAATAAATAAAACTGATGATTATTCTGTAATTGAGAATGGTGTTTATAAGGAAATGCTAAAACTCAAAGAGGAAGGATTAGTCAAACATATTGGTTTCTCCACAATGAAAGAAAGCGATCATCCATTAGCAACAAATATTTTAGAAAATTTAGATATAGATGTTGTATTTGGGATAATTAATCCAGTAAAACGATTTGGTAATACCAAACCATTATTACCCTTAATTAAAGAGAAAAATATAGGCTTTATAGCAATGAAGACTGTAAGAGGGATTGTTAGTGGAGAAACCACTGCAAAAGAGTTGATCCCTTATGCTCTTGATACAGAAAGTGTAGCTTCAGCAATAATTGGTCACCATGGTGTTGATAAACTGGAAGAAAATATTGGGATTATAAATGAGTACGAAGCAAGTAAAGATAAGAAACAAGACTATAGTAATTTAGAAAAAAGAATGAATGAATATTATGCCAATCATACACCAGTCTGGGCATTAGATGGCTATCATGATGGAATGATGGTATAAAATCAAACGTATATAACAAATTTAAGTATGAGAATTAAAATTAGCGATAAAATGAAATATTTAAAAATCTATTTATTATTGAATTTACTATTTGTATTACCTGCTCATGCAGAGAAAACAAGTTCAATCACTCAATTTGGTATCACATGGAAATTTGACAAAGATTACGAGGTTGGACAGTTTGTAAATGGTGACTATTGGGTTGTTGGACCGGTTGTAATAAAATCTGTTACACCAACACCTGGGCCTGCTGGGAACGAAGAAACTGTTCGTAAAGAATATGCAAAGAAATTTACTAATCAGTATGGAGATACAGATTTACAAGACGATACAACTATGCGAAATGGAAGCATGGTCAATCCGGAATGGTTCCCAAACCAAGGATATGATTCCGGTTGTCCAAGTTATGATGCTGCACTAAGTGTCTCTTATCCATATAGTATGAAACCTGGAGAATCACTAATTTCAACAATTAGTAACAAAGTAATTCCAAATGAAATACTTCT
>JBDLIN010000039.1:0-21234 GCA_039714835.1 Bacteroidota bacterium
AGGTGCCGGTACTTTAATTGCTCTTGTTTTTTTAACACCTTCAAATGAAGATTCCCAAAGTAATATCCCTTTTTTTGTTGAAAGCATAACGTATTTAACCGTTACTTTTGTCATACCTTCATTTCCTCCATATGTATCCTCGACTCCATAGAAAGCATCTCGTCCATTAACTTGATGAATATTTACAATCTTACCATAAATCATTGCATCTATCTTAAAAGCATCTCCGAATAGTATTAAATCATTTTTATCCGGAATGCCACTTGAATTATAATTATCCAGGAAATTTAGCCATAGCGCTTTCAGTTTATATGTATCTAATAAATAATCTGCATTAACAGAAGGAATAACAACTATATCTGAATTTATGTTGTGAATCGCAGTTTCTATTTTCTGATCTATTATTCTTATTTCACTATTTGAAAACTCTGAATTCTTCATAGGAATGAGAGCTATTTTATGCATTAAAGATAGATCAAGACTAGGATCAACATAGGAATTTAAATTTGTTCCGGAGGCTGTACATTCAACAAGTACTAATGAAATCAACATATTTAGTATTAATACTATATGCTTTTTCATTTCAATTTATTTAATTGTTCAAAGATTTATTTTTCTTTTAAAATATATTGTGATCCGCCATGGCGGACTGTTTTCCCAAGCATAATAAATAATTATTATAACTGAATTTATATTTAATAATTCAAATTGCTTACTATTTCTTCAAATTTTGGATAAGAGTGGAGAGAATCTAATCTTTGATCGACTTTTACAAAAGGGAAAAACCATTCTCTTGTTTCATATGATTTTTCTAAGTAATCAAGAGCTTTTTCTTTTTCACCAAGAGCTGTATGAGTTACTGCCGATAAATAATAAGCTTGATGACCTTGTCTATTCATTGAGAGTTCATTTAATTCTTTTAATGTCCTTTCAGCCTTATCTCTCTGTTTACTTAGAGCATATGCACGTGAAAGCTCTCCAATTACACGTATGTCTCTTTTTGACATTTCCCATCTTTTTTCAAGAATTTCAATTGCTTTATCATAAATTCCCTTTTCAATATTAGTCCATGCAATAATTTGATCCTCAAATGAACATGCTGATCCAAATTGTTCAATAGTTCTTAGCGAATGCTCAATTGCTTTATCATATTTTTCAGCAGCATAATATGTATAAGATCCACTACAGTGTATCGCGTGTGATAATGGATCAAGTTCCATAGCCTTTTCACGTTCAATAACTGCTTCTTCAAAACGACCAAGAGTAATTAAAATCTGAGAATAAAGATCACGTCCCATTGCAGAATTAGGATTTAATTCCAATGCTTTCTTTATGTCCTTTTCTGCACCTAACATATCCCAATCAAACCAAAACTTCAATAATGCTTTCATTCTATACACATTACTCTGAGTATTATCCAACTCTATTGCTTTTTCAGCATATTCTTTAAATTTCTCTAAATTTTCATCAGCAAATCCACTCCAGAAACTTTTACGTAAATATGTTCCTGCTAATCCCATATAAGCTAAAGCAAAATTTGGATCTTTTTCAATTGCTTGAATGTAATAATCATAACTTCTTTTCGTTCCTTCGGGAGTAATTTTATCTGCATTATAATATCCTTTCATATATAATTTATATACTTCCGGATCAACTTCTTTAGAACTAGACAATCTAATTTGCTCATCGGGTGTTACAGTAACATTAATTTCATTTGCAATACTTTGTGCTACCTCACCTTGCAGCTCAAATATGTTTCGTAAACCTCGTTTGTAATCACTTGCCCATAAATGCTGTTCAGGATTCGCTTTTATCAACTGTACTGTAATACGAATTTGGTCTCCATCATATAAAACAGTTCCCTCAACTAATGCATCTACATTAAGTTCAGTTGCAATCTCTTGTATTGGTTTCCTTACCTTTTTATACTGCATAATTGATGTCCGTGAAATAACTCGCAGTGCACTTATATTTGCTAATTCTGATATCAGTGCATCAGTCATACCATCAACAAAATATTCTTGCTTCGCATCACCAGAAAGGTTTTCTAATGGTAATACTGCAATTGATTCTATTACATCAGCTTCACTTGAAAAAGGATCTACAAAATAGATTATTACCGCAATGAGGAGAGCAAACATTCCCAGATAGGCATACGCTGGTTTAATATTCATCGTTTTAGCTTTAACTGGATCAGTACTTGTGATTTGGGATTTGCTACCTTCTTTAATAGCTTTAAGATCCTTCAACAGATCATTTATATTCTGATATCTGTCTTCCCGATTTTTCTGTAAACATTTATCAACAATCCTCTTTATGTCATCAGATACTTCTGTTCTCAATTCGCCGATAGATTGAGGTGTTTCGTTCACTATCGAGTACGATATTGCATGCTCATATTCGCCCTTAAAAGGTGTTTCACCAGTGAGCATTTCATAAAGGACAACACCTAATGACCAAATATCGCTCCTTTGATCTACTTCTCCTCCGGTGGTTTGCTCATATGACATATATGAAATAGTGCCATAAGTACTTCCCATTTGAGTCAGTTGGCTCCCACCAACTATTTTAGCTAATCCAAAATCAAGAATCTTGACATCACTATCATTTGTTATAAATAGATTATCAGGCTTTATATCCCTATGAATAATGTCTTTCTCATGTGCCTTTCGCAATCCCTTTGCAGTCTGAATTGAAATATCAATTGCTTCGTCAAATTTTAGAGGACCATTTTTAATTTTTTGCTTTAGTGTCTCACCGTCATAAAACGCCATAACTATAAATAGCTGTTCACCCGACACGGCGGGTAAATCCTCAGTTTCGTTTATTTCATATATTGAACAAATATTATTATGATCTAAGGCAGAAGCACTTTTAGCCTCTTGAATAAATCGTTTCTTTGATTCCTCATCTTTAGTCACTGCTAAAGGTAGAAATTTCAATGCAACGAAACGATCAAGTTTGAGATCTTGAGCTTTGTAAACGATTCCCATTCCTCCTTCGCCGAGTTTTTCCAATATCTTATAATGTGAGATTGTTGATCCAATCATCATTTGCTCCAGATTAGGTTTGTTCTTCAACACCAACTAGTAGTAAAGATAAAACCTTTTTGAATTTACTTTTTCAATAATAATTTCTTCATACTCTATTATCAATTAAGAGGCAGTTTCAATTTCTGAATTAAGGAAATATATCTTGTATTCTTTCTCAATCCCTCATATTGGTCAGCAAAAATTCCCACATTAGGTATATTCGGATCATGTATGTCATATGCTCTTTCGAGGCAGTCCATAGCTCTATCATAATCATTTATATACAAATATCTTCGTGCCTGTCCCCACATTGATATGTGTATTTTTTTTTCTGCCTCTTCATTTACCTCAATAATTTTCTCAATAGCAGTATGAAAACCAAAATTATAAAATACTTCATCTATTACAGCAAGAGTACTATCATTCCACCAAGCTCTTGTTTTCCACGCCTCAAACCAATTTACCGTATCTCCCAGACAAATATATGCCGATGTTAAAGCTCCTTTAACAGAGTGGTTTTCCGGATCTATTGAGAGTGCTTTTTTTGCTTGCATCAAGGCAGATCGACAATCGTTAAGCCAAATCATTACTCTTGCATAGTATCCCAACAAGAAAGGCTTTAAAGGATCCAGTTCAAGTGCTAAATTTGCATGATAACGTGCTTCATCCGGTCTTTTCATAATTATTAAAAAATGTGCATAGGATATGCGGCTCATGGCGTCATTAGGATTTAATTCAAGTGCCTTTTTGAATTCTTTTTCTCCTTTCTCCCAGTCCCATTCCATCCAAACAGCTAATCCTGCCAGTATTTGATGTAAGTTAGCAAAGTTTGGATCTAATTCAAGGGCTTTATTCAGATTTGCATAAATCTTTGGAAGTGCAACAGTCGGTTGAATCCTACTCGACTGCATGAGCCTGCTCCAGGAGTGTGAAAGCCCAGCGTATGGAAGTGCCCATCGCGGTTCTTTTTCTATTGCAATCTTAAAATATTCAATCGCTTTGTTCAAGTCCTCATTTCCCATACGATCGTTTAAAAACTGTCCTTTCATGTAAGCATCATAAGCATCAGGATCAATCTTTCTAGATTCAGCCAGCAAATTTTTTTCCTCTGGTGTTAAGATAACATTTATCTCTTTTGATATTTCTTTTGTGACTTTGTTATATAAATTCAAGATTTGACTTTTCTCATCAATATAATTTTGATTCCAGAGCTGCCTCTCCTCTGGAAACCCACTTACCAGTTTTATCTGAATATTAACACTGTCTCCCAATCCCATTACCGATGTTTCAATTGCTGCATCTACATTTAATTCGGAAGCAATATCTGAAATTGACTTTTCAGTATTTTTAAATGAATTAGATGTTGTTTTAGATATTACTCTGAGAGCACTTATTTTACCTATTTCACCAATCAACGAAGCATGCATCCCGGAAACAAAATATTCAAGTTCATTGCTTCCTGTATAATTCTCAAACGGTAACACTACAAGTGATTTTATACGCTGGGTATCAGACCCAAAAGGATAAGTAACCAAATAAAACAATACAGCAAATACAATCAAAGCTGTAAAAGGAAATAAAATTTTCATTTGAGAATGTTTCAATAATTTCTTAGCTATACCTACATTAGGGAAAGTGAATTGTTCAGAATCAAAATCCTTTAAATCTGATACCAATTCTTCAATAGTTTGATAACGATTTTCGGGTTCTTTAAATATCGCTTTTTCAATTATGGGAGATAGTTTCTTTGGCAGATCACTACGATAATTTAAAATTGGCTCGGGATTTTCATTTAGAATTGAATATATTATTGCCTGCTCATAATCACCCTTAAATGGCAATTGACCTGTAATCATTTCATAAAGTATAACTCCTAACGACCAAATATCTGTTCTATGATCAATCTTCTCTCCTCTAGTCTGTTCCGGTGACATGTACGCAACCGTTCCCATTGTTGAACCAAGCTGAGTCATCGTATTTCTAGATGCACTTTTGGCTAAACCAAAATCTAATATTTTTACTGTCCCATCTTTAGTTATAAAAATGTTTGCTGGTTTTATATCTCGATGAACTATTCCCTTTTTATGCGCTCTCGCTAATCCTTCTGCTATTTGGATTGCGAAATCAACAGCATCTTCTATTGTAATAGAATCTTTTTCAATATTCTTTTTTAATGTTTCTCCTTCATAAAATGACATGACAATAAATAATTGATTTTCATCTGTTTCACCAATTTCATGGATTGTACAAATATTTGTATGATCTAGTGCTGATGCTGATTTTGCCTCATGAATAAATCGTTGTTTTGCTTCTTCGTCATTAGAAAATGATGGAGGCAAAAATTTAAGTGCTACAAAACGGTCGAGTTTG
This sequence comes from Bacteroidota bacterium, assembly GCA_039714835.1. GTDB lineage: Bacteria > Bacteroidota > Ignavibacteria > Ignavibacteriales > Melioribacteraceae > SZUA-22. The sequence continues at coordinate 5,403 of JBDLIN010000039.1, forward strand.
AGGTCTTGGGTTTTGTAGACGATGCCCATTCCCCCTGCGCCGAGTTTTTCAAGAATTTTATAATGAGAGATCACTTCCCCAATCATAAATATCTCCAACAATTATAATAAAGGCTACGGAGGACAGGTCCGCCGCCACCAAGTTTCTCAATTATTTTGTAATGTGATATAGTCTGCCCAATCATTATAATTTTTTTATAATTAGTAATGTAATGTCATCACTTTGTACTGCATTTTTCGTATGTAATCTCACTTCCATAAATATTGTATCATGTAATTCATTAGCCGAGAGTTGAACGTTATCCTTAAGAATTTTTTCTAATCTTCCTAAGGTAAACTCCTCACTATTTTCATTCATTGCTTCCGTTATCCCATCTGAATACACGACTAAAACATCACCATCATTTAATATTACTTTGTCATCATCATAATTGCTTTCCGATAGAGCTCCCATTAATAATCCGCCTGTGTTAATGTTTTTTAATTCTCCATCAGTAGAAATAATGATAGGATTATCATGTCCGGCATTACAAAATGCCACATTATCACTATGATGATCTAATACTCCATAAAACAATGTTGCGAATTTATCCGGTTCAGTACTATTATAAAGCAATTTATTTGCGTTTGTTATACATTCACATGGTTTTGCAGTAGTAAGTATTTGTCCCCGTAATGTTGCTTGCAAATTTGACATCAGCATTGCAGCAGGTAATCCTTTCCCGGTAATATCTCCGAGACAAAAAGCCATTTTGTTATTTGACAATTCCACAAAATCGTAGTAATCTCCACCTACGTCTTTGGCTGGAGTACTTGAAGCAAATATTTCATAACCTTCAATTACAGGTAGTTTTGATGGGAGAAGATTTAATTGGATATTTCTAGCTAGACGCATTTCCTCTTTCATGCTAATAAGCTGCTGTTCTTCTTCATATAATCGAGCATTTTCTAATACAGAGGCAGACTGGGAAGCAATTATTGATAATAAACGCTCGTCATTCTTTGAGAATTCTTCATCATGCTTTTTATTGAAGACAGATATTAATCCAATCAACTCGCCTTTTACAATCAGAGGTGTACATAGTAATGAATTTATCGGCATATCTGCTTTATGCTGAATTAAAAACCTTTTATCGTGGATAAGATCATTTATAAGAAGAGGTTTTTTATTCTGAATCATCCAGCCAGATAGTTGTGTGTCTAGCTTGAAAGGAAGATTGATTTTGCTATCGTCGGCACGTCGAATCATTGTGTGAAATTCAGCGTTCTTCTCCTCCTTATCTAATAGCATAACAACGCATTGTTCAACTTTGAGATGCTTAATACTTTTATTTACTATTAAATTGATGATTGAATCGACGGAGTTAGTGGAGTTAATTGCGGAAGCTATATCGTTAAGAACGGATAGCTCTTGTACAGCCTTTCGGAGATTTTTGTTTTCTGACTGTAAAGAGGAAATATGATCTTCTTCATTTTTGAAGTTCACAACTACCTCATCTTGATAATTATTTAAATCTGCATTCTATAACATATAAGAGTAACCGTATATTCCAGAAGTGATTATAAACAAAGATAGCAATATTTTAATTTATATTTCTAAACTTTTGTTTCTTAATAGTAGTATCGGAGCTAATAAAAATCTAATGAATTCTTTCTATTCTACAATTAAGATAATATTTTTGATCATTCATTTTTTTTAATTAGGTAATCATGATAGTTATCGATCAATCAGCTGTTATTCCATATCATAAAAGCGAAGATGACATAATAGAAATAATGCTTGTCTCTACGAAGGAAGGAAATTGGACAATTCCCAAAGGGATTATTGAGGATGATCTTTCACCCCGCGCATCTGCTGCTAAGGAAGCAATAGAAGAAGCTGGTATAGAGGGGAAAGTAAAAAAAGTAAAAGTCGGGACTTACACATATAAGAAATTGGGTGATACATATTGTGTAAAAGTTTACAAGATGAAAGTGAAGAAAGTGCATTCTGAATGGGATGAAGAACATTTTCGAGAGAGATTGTGGGTTGAACTCGGTTCAATTTCAAAATTTATTGATCATAATAATTTACTTAGTATTATTAAATCAGCATTTTAATTTATTAACAAAGACAACATGAAAAATAATATTTCCGTAATAGTTTTTGATCTTGGGAATGTACTTATCCCTTTTGATTATAATCGAATTATTTCAAAGATGAATAAAATTGATGCAGGTCTTGGTGATAGATTTGCAAAACTTTATTATGATAACTATGATGTTCATAGAAAATATGAAAAATGGGAATTGAGTGATGTAGAATTTTTAGAAATCATGATGACTTGGACTGAACACAAAATATCAGAAGAAGATTTCAAATTTATATACTCTGAACTGTTCGTTGAAAACAAGGAAACAACATCATTGCTTCCAATATTGAAAAAGCATTACAAATTAGTTCTTCTTTCTAATACAAATTATATACATCAAAAGTATGGCTGGGAGAAGTATGATTTTCTTAAACACTTTGATAAACTAATCCTCTCTCATGAAGTTGGAGCGATCAAACCTGAAGAAAAAATTTACAGAGCTGTTGAACATTTTACTAACGAACCTTCGGCTCAACATATTTTCATAGATGATATCAGTGATTATGTAGAAGGTGCAAAAAAACTGAGCTGGAGCGGGATTCAGTTCAAATCTCATGAACAGCTCGTTAGTGACTTAAAAACGTTCAATATAAAATTGGACGATTAGACTTTACTCATAGGATTTCATTTAATGAGTCAAATACTATTAACCACATTAAACGCAAGATACATACACTCATCTTTTGGGTTAAGGTATCTTTATGCTAATCTGCATGAATTTCAAAAGAATACTACTATCATTGAATATGTAAAGAAAAATGATATCAATGATATTGTAAAAGATATCTTGAGCCATGAACCAAAAATAGTTGGGATTGGCGTTTACATTTGGAATGCTTCAGAGACCAGTAGGTTAATTGCAGCAATTAAATCAAAATCACCAAATACTATCATAGTTCTCGGAGGACCAGAAGTAAGTCACTCCCCATTAAGAGTAAATTTTGATTTATCTGATTATATAATTCAGGGTGAAGGTGATTTAGAATTTTATAAACTAGTCAAATCAATATTAGAAAAATCAAAACTCCCAAATAGAATTATTCAAGCAGAAATTCCTAAGTTATCTGACATAAAATTACCTTATGAATATTATAATGAAGAGGATATAAAAAATCGTGTGATATATGTTGAGGCTTCGAGGGGCTGCCCATTTAGTTGTCAATTCTGTTTATCCTCAATTGATAAAATGGTTAGAAATTTTGAGATAGAAATTTTCCTTACTGAAATGGATAAATTATGGCTGCGAGGAGCAAGACATTTCAAATTTGTTGACAGAACATTTAATCTGAATATAAAAATCACAAATCAAATATTGGATTTCTTTCTGGAAAAAGATGGAGAGTATTTTCTTCACTTCGAAGTAATCCCAGATCACTTTCCAGACAGTTTGAAAGAAAAATTAAAATTTTTCCCGAAAGGATCAATTCAGTTGGAAATCGGTATACAAACACTTAATCCAACCGTGGCAAATAGAATTCAACGAAAACTCAATTTCGAGAAGATAAAAGAAAATGTCACTTTCCTTTCTAGGGAGACAAATAGTCACTTGCATCTTGATTTAATTATCGGACTTCCTGGTGAAACTGTCAATAGTTTTGGAGATAATTTGAACACTTTGGTTTCACTTACTGATTCTGAAATTCAACTTGGATTGTTAAAGAAGCTTTCCGGTACTTCAATCAACAGACACGATATTGAATTTGGTATGATCTATTCTAACGAACCTCCATATGAGATCCTTGAGAATGATATTATTCCATTAACCGAAATGCAAAAGCTAAAAAGACTTGCTCGATATTGGGACCTATTTTATAACAGCGGAAATTTCAAACGCTCAATTAATTTATTATGGAGTGATGATGCGAATGTTTTCGAGACTTTTTATCAATTCTCAAATTGGCTTTTTTCTCAACTTAATACTACTTGGAAGATTCATTTAAATAAACTTGCAGAACTATTGTTCAGCTATTTATCAGAAATTAAAAAAGTGAATAAGGTTAATGCAGCAAAGCAAATAATTACTGATATATCTGTTGTGCCGGATAGGAGAATTCCAAAATTTTTAAAGAATTCTGCACCAGGATTTAAAGCCAATTCTGTAGCTAATGTTGATAAAAAGATCAAGCGGCAAATAAAACACTTTTGATCCAGATTTTTCATTAGAAAAATCTTCCCTTCGGGCCGCTACGTTGTAATTTATAAATGATAAATTTTACTTGTTTATTAATCAATTTTTATTTCAACTAGCGGGGTAAATAGTTTTTATTTTTGATCAATTGTGCTAATTTTGATAAGTATAATTATTATTGATGAAAACATTATGACTGACTTCTTAAACTCTTGGGAATTCAACTATATTGGAATTCCAATTCTAATTACGTTGGCAAAAATAATTGATGTATCACTTGGAACTCTTAGAATAATATTAGTTTCTAAAGGTGCCAGGAAACTTGCACCAGTTTTAGGTTTCATTGAAGTTCTGATCTGGATAATCGCAATCGGTCAAGTAATGAAAAATCTAACAAATCCAATTAACTACATAGCATATGCATTTGGTTTTGCTTTAGGTAATTATGTTGGAATTCTTATTGAACAAAAACTTGCACTTGGGAATGTCATTATAAGGATAATTACTCGACATGATGCAACCGAATTAATAAATTATTTACAAAGCAATGATATTGGGGTAACAGTTATACCAGCAGAGGGCACTTTTGGTCCAGTCCATTTAATATTTTCAGTTTTGAAACGATCAAAAATAATCCAAGTCATTGACATAATTAAAAAATTTAATCCAAAAGCTTTTTATTCAATCGAAGATGTTCGGTATGTATCGGGCAGCTTTGGAGCATTAGAAACTCACAAAAGAAATTATTGGAAGTCATTTTTAATAAAGAAGAAATAAATTATTATTTTGCTTCTATCCATTCCGACCAAGTGTCAATATCTACACTAATAGTCGCCATGTTGCCATTTCTGACTATTGGAGTTTTAATAATCAAAGAATCACTGAGTATTTCCTCTTCTGAATTGTAGACCATATACTCAAGTCCACGCTTTTTATATTGTTTACTCTCTTTATCAATAAGATCATCTATTTCAATAGCTCGAGTAATATTTTCCAACTCACCTTTGCTTAAACCCTTTTCTGACAAGTCCCGAAAGTGAAAATTGATCCTTCTCTCTTTAAAAAATCTTTCAGCCTTTTTTGTGTTGTTGCAATTTTTTCTGCCAAGTATTTGAATATTCATTTCTGATTTCCTAATAAATTATTTTAAAACCTTCACCGTGTACATTTATAATCTTAATTATAAATTAAATTTAGTTATATACGAATTAATATTTCACTTTTTAACAAATTTTAAGATTTATTGAGAACATTTTTACATTTTGTTTTGTCTAAGTAATATATTTTTAGAATAATAATTTTAACCAACAGGGAGGAAAAATGAAAAACATTAAATTATTTGCAATCATTTTTTTAGCTACATCTATAGTAACCTTTGCACAATCGAAAGAGACACAGGAGAAACTTAAAAACCTAGAAGGTGAAGTGATAAAAATTACAATTGAAACCACAGGTGGGAAAGTCGAATTAACCGGTGATGATGCAAAAGCAATGATGTCCAAAATGAAGGGAAAAGGTAAAAGCAGCTATGTGTTCATAGATGATGGAGGTAAAACTAAAGAAATCAAAGTCGATGTGGATGTTGAGGACAAAGGTGGAGAGAAAGTAGTAATTATAAAGAAAAATATTGATGGAAAAGAAACCGTTAAAAAATATAAAGGTGAAGCAGCAGAGTATTACATCCAGGAAATGAAAAGTAAAAATGGGATGAAGTTTATTTCAAAAGATGGAGATGTTAATATAATTGTAAAAGAGGATAATGACCTTGTATGGATCTCTGAAGATGATGAAGAATGTATAAAGAAAAAAGTAAATGTCGAAGTAGTTGATGGAGTTAAGAAAGTTACTGTTACAACTACTGAAGATGGCAAAGAGAAGGTTGAAGTTTATGAAGGAGAAGAAGCTGAAAAATTCTTAGAGAAGATGGAGCACAAAAAGAAAAAGGTGTATAAAAAGAAAATCATTATTGAAGAAGAACACGATGATGATTAAGAGGAGAATTAAATAAAATTATATAAGAAGCCCGACTTTTTAAGATTTCCTAATTGAACTTAAAAGTCGGGCTTCTCATTACCTTTTCTTTTTTCTCTCTTAAAGCAACTACTATTAAATTTACCTTTTAAATCCACAATTATTATTCTATTTTTATGCACCAATAAATAATTATTTGAATGATAGAAATAAAAGATTTACATAAAAGCTTTGAGGATCATCAAGTTCTTCAAGGAGTTACATTAAAAATAACTCCCGGAAAAACTCTTGCCATCATTGGTCCAAGTGGTTGTGGTAAAAGTGTGCTATTGAAACATGTTGTCGGTCTGTTACGTCCTGATGAAGGATGTGTATGTATTGAAGGAAGTAATCTTAACGATCTAACAAAAAACGAATTATATGAGATCCGCAAACAATTTGGTTTTCTGTTTCAAGGAGCTGCCTTATTCGATTCAATGACTATTGAGGAAAACATTTCACTTCCTCTAATCGAGAATAATTACAAGTTATCTAAAAATAAACTCGATAAAATTGTAAAAGAAAAGCTTGAGTTGGTTGATTTACCAGGCATTCAAAAAAAGAAACCATCTGAGTTATCCGGAGGGATGAAGAAACGAGTTGGACTAGCTCGTGCTTTGGTTACAGATCCAAAGTATATTTTATATGATGAACCTACTACCGGTTTAGATCCAATTATGTCTGACTCAATTGATGAGTTGATAAACAATTTGAACCACCAATTAAAAGTCACATCAATAGTAGTGACTCATGATATGTTTAGTGTTAAAAATGTTGCTGATGAGATTTCTATGATGCATGAGGGTAAGATATATTATTCCGGTACATATGAAGGAATATTAAATAGCCCAGATCAAATTATTCAAGAATTTATTAGAAGAACTGTATAATGTCGAAATTAAGAGTAAAATATATATGTACGAATTGTGGTTATGAATCACTGAAATGGCTTGGGAAATGCCCTTCATGTGAGGAATGGAATTCATTTACTGAAGAGGTAGAAGAAAAAAAGAGCAGCAAAAAGATCAATGCAGGAGAACTGAAAATATCAAAATTGGGTGAACTTGTTGGGAATGATGGAAATCGTATAAATACGGATATCTCAGAATTTGATAGAGTTTTAGGTGGCGGATTTATGCAAGGTAGTGTTGTATTACTCGGTGGCGATCCTGGGATAGGAAAATCTACACTCATAATGCAGGCTGCTTCAAAAATTAAGAAAAAAGTACTCTATGTCAGTGGTGAAGAATCAGTTGCGCAGATCAACCTACGCTCAAAAAGACTCAATCTGGAATCTAATAATTTCTACTTGCTTGCCGAAGTTGAGTTAAATATCATTGAAGCCGCAATCAATGATCTCAAACCGGATGTAGTAATAATTGATTCTATTCAAACTATGCAGCGTAGTGAACTGGAAAATGCTCCAGGCACAATTACTCAAATAAGAGAATGTGCAAGTTACCTAATGCAGTTAGCCAAGAAAAATAATTTCGTTGCTGTTCTGATTGGTCATATAACAAAAGAAGGATATATCGCGGGGCCAAAAATATTAGAACATATGGTAGATACAGTACTTCAATTTGAGGGTGAAAGAAATCACAATTATAGAATTTTAAGATCGCTAAAAAATCGTTTTGGAGGAACCAATGAAATTGGGATCTTTGAAATGCACGATACCGGACTGAGTGAAGTAAAAAATCCCAGCGAGATATTTCTTAGTGAGCATACAAAAGAATCGACAGGTTCGATAATTACCTCAACTTTAGAAGGAAGTAGACCTGTTTTGCTAGAAGTTCAAGCTTTGGTAACTCCATCCAATTTTGGTAATCCTCAAAGAGTAGCTACAGGTTTTGATTATAAAAGACTTTCAATTTTATTGGCTGTGTTAGAAAAACGAGTAAAACTTAGATTATCGGCAGCAAATGTATTTGTAAATATGGCCGGAGGTTTAAAGATATTTGAACCTGCTGCAGATTTAGCAGTATGCTGTGCAATTGCATCAAGTTTCAAAGAAGTAGAACCCAAAGATGGATTTGTAGTAATTGGGGAAGTCGGTTTAGGCGGCGAAATACGAAGTGTAAACCAAATTGATAAGAGAATTCAAGAAGCAGAAAAACTTGGATTTACATCCATTATAATTCCAAAAACAAATTTTAAGTCAATAACTGGTAAGTATTCAGCTAATATTATTCCAATTGCAGATATAAATGAGGGATTGGATGAGTTGTTAAACTGATTAGTTTGATAGAATCTTATGAAAACTTATAGACTAATCCAATAAAGCATACTTGTGTTAATTTAGGTACTAACTTCAATCCCTTCGGGATTGCATTATTTCATTTTTTTATTTGCTATGGGTTTCACCCATAGTTATTACGGATTGAACTACTCCGTAGTTCATCTTTATGACTGCAAAGCAGTCAAATTTATAATAACCACGTATGAAATACGTGGCAAAAGAAAAATGTATTAACAATCCCAAAGGAGTTGAATTAGTTTACTATCAATCCCTAGGGTAATGTTTGTTTGCTTGCGTACGTTGTATGATGAAACTTTTTTAATATCCTAAATTTTAATTTATATCAGCTTCCTAGCTTCATCCGAAACATCATTTGAAACTAATATCCTACCGCATGATTCGCAAGTGTAGACTCTTTTATTTTGTCTTATTTCAATCTGTCTTTGTGATGGAACAACATTATGGCATCCACTACACGCAGATCTATTAACAACAACAACTGCCTTCCCTCTTAGGGCTTTCCTAATTCTCATGTAGACGTTATAATCTTGCTTTCGAACTTTTGAGCTTAATTGCTCACGTTTATCTTTTAATTTTATTTCTTCTAATTCGTTGGTTTTAATGATCTTTTTTAATTCAACTTCGTTTTCTTTTAATTGTTCATTCAGTTCATCGACTTTTGGAGTGAGTTCATCTATTTCAATTTTAATCTTTTCACTGTTAATTTCCATCTCAATATTATCATCTTCCAATCTCTTGATCTCAGCTTCAGAATGGTCAATCTCCTTTGTTAAAGCATCATACTCCTTGTTGTTCCTTACTTGAAATAGCTGAGCTTTGAATTTTTTGAGACTTCCCTTTAATCGTTCAACTTCATCTTCATTTAATTTTCGCTGTTCCAACGAATTCTTCTGTTCATTGGCCCTTTCATCAATTTGATCTTGGATCCCTTTGATCTTACTATTCAAACTATTTACTCTTAGTGGTAGATCGCCGCGAAGTTCTTCCAATTCGTCCAATTGATCATCGATTAACTGAAGGGCATACAATGTTGATAATCTGTTTATCATTTAGTGCTCCTTAATTATTATAAAACCTTATTGGGTTTGTCGACCCGTTATATTTCAAAACTTTTATATTTTTACTCTTTACTAACTTAGTTAGTCTATTTTGCACAGACTTTAACACTACTACTTCCGTTTCATAATGTCCGGCATCTATCATTAAAATGTTATTCTCAGCATCTTGAAAAGTATGATACTTAATATCTGCAGTTATGAATGCATCCGCTTTTGAAGATATGGCATTTTTAAGTAGATCTGAACCGCTTCCACTACATACAGCAATGGTTTTAATTTTATTCTTTTTACCAACTGTATATCTTAAAGAATCTGTATCTAAGCTTGATTTAACGTGAGATAAAAACTCATCTGTTCTCATCGGAGCATCTAAATTTCCAATTGCACCATAGCCATAATTTGAATTTCTGTTATTAAGTGGATAAATATCATAAGCAGGTTCTTCGTATGGATGAGCGGCAAGCATTGCGTCTACCACTGAACTCATTTTCCAAGAATGAACTAATACTTCTAATCTAACCTCAACAACTCTCTCAAAATTATTTTTTTCTCCAATATGTGGATTTGTACTTTCTGATCCTTCAAAAGTTCCCTCGCCAATTACTTGAGAACTGCATTTCGCATATTCATCAATTACTCCACCACCTGCAGTAAATATTGCTTCAGCAACTTCATCAACATCTTCCAAAGGGACAAATACTACTAATTTATTTTGATTATTCTCTTCATTAACTAAAAACTTAATGTTTTTTAACTTAAGCTTTTTAGCAAGTTCAAAACTTACACCATCTTTTGTGAAATCTAAATTTGTGTGTGCTGAATATAAAGTAATATCATGTTTTATAAGATCTCTTATAATTGCTGCTTTTGGATCTTTGCTAAAATTTAAGTTATTAAGTGGTTTGAAGATGAAGGGATGATGTGTGAAAATGAAATTACAGTTTTTTTTGATCGCTTGATTCAGAACTTTCTGATTTAATTCGAGGGCAATTAAGATATTTTTTATCTTAACTTCTCTTGACCCTACCTGAAGCCCGATATTATCATCTTTCCAAGCCGCTCCAGGAGGTGCCCATTCTTCCAGGTATTTTATAACTTCACTTCCATACATAATATACTAAACAAAAAAAAATGCACCCCATTTTTTGGTAGTGCATTTTAATAATCTTCTAAAATTCTATTCGTGATCGAGTAAGTCGATTCAATCTTATTTCAGTTTTCAATTTTATCATAAATTTAGATGTGAAATTTACGATTAATTAGTCTATTTTACAAGATATTTGAAATTTATGTTACGTCGTAGATTAACCATATCAACATTTTGTTTTACTTTGTTATTAATGATGGTAATCTACCCGGAGTCCATGGAGCTCCTAGAATTTCTATTTTGTCTTCTAAACTTTTAATCTCAACCTCAGCTATATATTCTAATTTATCCTGTATCGGTGGAAATTCTTCCATTAAAATTTCATAGGCATTTTTCTGATTCCTTGTCAATCCTGAAGTTGATCTCCAGTGGGTGTATAGCAATACCGAGAGTCTATCATTAATTGTAACTGCAGATGGAGGTATTTCTTCTGCGCTTGCTTTTGGTTGCTGACCTTTAAACTTAAATAGAATTGCATCAATTTGATCTCCTAAATCACTTGCGTATTGATGGAGATCAGCTGGTGCTGATGGAGTTTGGTAAATTGCTTGTTTTATAAAACTAATCCTCTTTCTAAGATCTTCAGCATATTTTTGCGTACCTTGAATTACTCTCGAGAGTTCTAAGGTTCTTCTCTGAAATTCTGCTAGTTCTGACTGATCCTTAGCTGGAAGAGTTGTATTATTTAAAACCTCAATCTCAAATTCCGTTGGTTCAACTAATTTTTTATTAGTTCCATCGTGAAATGATGAGATTGATACCATATATTTTCCTGGAATAACAGGAAACCCACCTTTACTTTCCATTTCAGGATTGAATTTACCTTCTTTTAATGTAATAGGAAACATAGCTTGGTTTTTAAGATCCCATGTTAATCTATTTATTCCTTTTGAAGCAGATGTAACAAGCTTACGAATAAATTTTTTCGAATCATCTGTTATAGTAAAGATTAAATGTGGTTTTAATTCACTATTTTCAAGTAGTAACTCATTATAAGTTGGTTGAGGAATTCTCTCTCCTTTTTCAAATAGTTCCTTTTCCTTTTCTTTTCTTACCTCTTTTTTCCTTTTTGGAATTTCCTTGAGATAGTATGTAAAGGTAGCGCCAAATTCAGGATTAGGTGCAGAGAAATATGTTGAACCAGGTCCATATCTCCCTCTTTCCTGAATATACATAAGTGATTTTTTAATTGGGAAGAGATACGATTCCTTTTCGAAAAGAGAATCACTGATTTCTCTTAACGAGGAATAATCATCGAGGATATAAAAACCTCTTCCAAATGTAGCCAACACAATATCACTTTCCCTCTTTTGAATCGCAATATCTCGTACAGATATTGTTGGAATCCCTTCTGTAAGCTGAATCCATTTCTTTCCTCCATCTGCAGTAAAGAAAAATCCAAATTCAGTCCCAACAAACAATAGATCTGGATCGATAAAATCTTGTTCGATTGTGTGAACAGTTCCACTATCAGGTAGATTGCTTGTAATCGATTCCCACGTTTTTCCTTTATCTATACTCCTTAAAAGATAGGGCTTAAAATCATCTCGTTTCCGATTGTCAAATGAAGCAAAAACTATATTCTCATCAAATCTTGAGGCTTTTATATCGCTAACGTATGTATATTCGGGAATACTTGGAAAACTTTCAACTTTTTCCCAAGTTAAAGCATCTTCACTTCTTTGTATGAGACCATCATCAGTACCTACATAAAGTAGATTTTCCTTAATTGGAGATTCATCAAAAGCAACTCCCATACCATATAATGAAGTAGAAACATCTTTAACTACTGCATCAACACTCCAATATTTATTCATAACTTTCCATGTATTACGATCGATCTGACGAGTTATATCATCACTGATAATTGTCCAAGTATCACCCCGATCATCACTACGAAATACTTTATTGGCAACACAATATAATCTAGTATTTGAATGAGGACTAATTATTAAGGGTGTATTCCAATTCCATTTAAAAGTTAATTCCCCTTTACCCGGTTCGGGACGTATGGAAATCGCTTCCCCACTTTTTCTATCATAACGAACCATGTTTCCATATTGAGCTTCAGCATAAACAATATTGGGATCTTCTGGATCAGCAGCTGTCCAAAATCCATCTCCACCATTTGTAATGACCCAATCACTATTAACAATTCCGTCAGAACTCAATGTCCGCGATGGACCATACATACTGTTATTATCTTGTGTTCCTCCATAGACATTATAGAATGGATAATCGTTATCCACATTTACACGATAAAATTGTGTTACAGGTAAATTATTTTTAAATAAGTAATGCTCACCATCATCAAATGATTCATAAACACCACCATCACCACCAATTAGAAAGTGCTTAGTATCATCAGGATCAATCCATAATGCATGATCATCCACGTGACGCTTTTCTCTACCCAGCGGTTTCCATGTTTTACCTCCATCAACGGTTACATGAGTAATTGTTTCAAGTGAATAAACTTTATTAACATCAAGAGGATCACAATAAATTTCATTATAATACTGTCCACTAGCTGAATGGTCACTCATTTTAATCCAAGAAGCGCCTCTGTTATCTGAGCGGAAAAATCCACCTTGTTCGTCTGCTGCTTCCACAATTAAATATATAATATTATGATCTACAGGTGAAATCGCAATTCCCATACCACCTATGTGAACTTTGGGTAATCCCTTCATAATCTTGTTCCAAGTTTCACCACTATCTTCTGATTTATAAACTGCTGATTCAGGACCACCTCCAATTTTAGTAAAAACATGACGCCTTCTTTGCTCAGAAGTAGCATACATCACATCAGAATTTTCTTGATCTATCACGACATTATTTACACCTGTATTCTCTGATATTTCTAATACCTTATCCCAAGTTTTACCTCCATTACTTGTTTTGAACAACCCTCGATCACCGCCAGGACCCCAAACTGAACCTTCTGCGGCTACAAATACTACATCCGAATTTCTCGGATCAATTGCTATCATACCAATTTGACGAGAATCGTATAAGCCCATATTTTTCCATGTCTCTCCCCCATCAATTGTTTTATAAACTCCGTCACCGTAACCAAGAGCACGCTGATGATTATTCTCACCAGTTCCTGCCCAAATAATATTTGAATTATTTGGGTCCATGGCTAATGAACCGATTGAATAAGCTCCATAGTTTTCGAAAACAGGTTTCCATGTTACACCAGAATTGGTGGTTTTCCATATATTTCCGCAGGCTACTCCAACATAGTATTCACTATGATTTTGTGGATTTACTGCAAAGTCTGCAATTCTACCTGATTTAAATGCTGGTCCGAGACTTCTAAAATTCAATCCCGCAAATGTTGAAGATTGCCAAGGGGATTTGTTTTCCTTTTTATCTTTCTCCGCGAAAAGAAGGAGAGAAATTGAAAAAAGTACAAATAAAGTGATTTTCATTGTCTTCATTTTTACTCCAAAAGTTTATTGATGATTGAATCTCCATCAAATAATATTTAATATATGTTGCAGTCGAACTTTCTATTATTACCCTTTCTTTCATTTCTTATAAACTTTGTGTGAGTTTTATATCTTTTACTCCTTATCAACCCAATTCCCATCATTTTTAATAATTTCAATTAGCTTATCAACAGCAAAATTTTCATCCACACTTTTTTCAACAACTTCTTTTCCACGATAGAGAGTAATTTTCCCTACCCCACTGCCAACATAACCATAATCTGCATCTGCCATCTCACCTGGACCATTAACAATACAACCCATAATACCAATTTTCACCCCTATCAAATGCTCTGTTCGGTTTCTGATCTTATTAGTAACTTCCACAAGATCAAAAAGTGTTCTGCCACAGCTTGGGCATGCAATATAATCTGTTTTGGTAATTCTTGTTCTTGTAGCTTGTAGAATTCCAAATGCAGTTCTGTTCTCTAATTCTATATTATTATTGTTTTGGGTAATCCAAATTCCATCACCAAAACCATCAATAAGCAATCCACCTAAATCCGTTGAAGAATACAAAATAAATTGATCGTTTGTTAATCCGGAATATTCTCTTTTAATTATTACAGGAAGATTGATTTCTTGTGATAGGAGTTCGTAAAAGACTCTCCTCTGTTCTGCCATTCCAGAAGAATTACTTGTTGTTAAAACAATGACAACATTTTTTTCGTTTTTTATGTTTGAGAATGTCTCTTTATGAATGTCATGAATAGAAAGTTCAACAAAATTTATTTTATCAGATTTTATTTCCGATTCATTAAACTCGTCGAAGAGAAAATATGGAAATGCAGAATTTTTATCATCCAACTTATTCCATACCGAAAAATTATAAATAGTAAAAAGATTTTGAGGAAGTTTAATATTACTATTCCTATCACCGAGATAGATATAATCAGCAGGTGAATCACTTATTTTCCATTTATCTATTAGTTCATCATATTCATAACCAATTGATTGTAGAATATTTAAGTCTATATTTGTATTTGACAGGTCCGCCACAACAACAGGGACATTTGTACTGCCAATGTTATTTACATTAATTGTACTTCGCTTAACATATTCAAATGGATTTTTGATTTCAATAACATCTGGTATTGAAGCAGATTCCTTTTCACGCATTTTGTATCTATTTACCAAATCGATTGCTACAGGTGCTTCATTTTCCGGTGGCTCAGTTAATGAGACCCTAACTGTATCACCAATTCCATCCTCCAACAATGCCCCAATACCAACTGCTGATTTGATTCTTGCATCTTCACCATCACCAGCTTCAGTGACACCGAGATGTAAAGGATAGTTCATGCTATTTTCAATCATCTTATTTACTAATAAACGGTAAGCCTGAATCATTACTTGAGGATTACTTGCTTTCATTGACAGAACAATATCATTATAATTATTTGCTTCGCAAATTCTAACAAATTCAAGAGCAGATTCTACCATTCCCAGTGGAGTATCACCATATCGACTCATAATTCTATCTGAAAGAGAACCATGATTTGTACCTATCCTCATTGCGGTTCCATATTCCTTGCAAACTTTTATAAGTGGAGTGAATCGTTCAGCAATTCGTGAGATCTCTTCTTCATACTCATTATCTG
>JBDLIN010000040.1:0-21040 GCA_039714835.1 Bacteroidota bacterium
GATGACATCAAGGTTTTTGAATATACAAATAAAGTGGTCTCAGTTAACAACAATTCTGATTTACCAGTAAAATTTATGTTATCACAGAATTATCCTAATCCATTTAATCCAAGCACAACTATAAAATACTCTATCTCATCATCTGTCATTGCGATCCCGACAAGTCGGGAGAAGCAATCCCAAGAGATTCCTTTGGTCTCCCAACAAGTCGGGAATCCTCGTAATGACTATGCTCAAACGACTTTAAAAGTCTACGACATTCTCGGAAGAGAAGTAGCAATACTAGTAAATAAACAGCAGCAACCAGGTGATTATGAAGTTGAATTTGATGCAAAAAAACTGACTTCCGGTGTATATTATTATACACTTCGCAGTGGTGATTTTGTAGAAAGCAGAAAAATGCTGCTGCTTAAGTAAAGGGCATATTCATTTCTCGAAATAGATTATCTTAACGATATATCACTTTCGAATTAACTTGCTTATTTCTCATTTTGTTGGTAAATTTCATGTTCTAATTCGCCCTTAAAAGGGCGTTTTTTATTGGTATGGATTTAAATAAAAAAGAAATATTGAACCAAGTAAAAAAGATAACCGAAGATCTCGGTTATCTTTTTATTGAAATGGATTTTCGCGGAGATTCCCGCAATCATATTTTAGAAATTTACATTGATAACGAAAATTCTGTTAATGTTGAAGATTGTGCAAAAGTGAGTAGAGCGATTGGTGAGATGATCGAAATCGAAAGCTTAATTGAATCACGATATCGATTGAATGTTTCATCACCGGGTATAGACAGACCAATGAAATATATTCAGCAGTTCAAAAAGAATATTGGTAGAAGTTTTGAACTTGTACTTGAAGATGAAAAAGACAAAAAGTATAAAGGGAAACTCACAAGCATTGAGGATGATAACCTTATTTTTGAAATTGAAAATAAAATAAAAGAAATAAATATGAGTAATATAAAATCTGCAAAAGTTATAATCAGATTTTAATCACGGAGGCAAAATTAAATGAATAGTGCAATAGTTGAATCTTTCGCTCAAATGGTTCGTGAAAAGAATATTGATAAAGATGTTCTTGCTGGGATTATCGAAGAAATATTTGGTGTGTTGGTTAAGAAAAAGTATGGTCTGGAAGCAACCTTTGATGTGATAGCTAATATGGATAAAGGTGATATAGAAATATTTTTGGAAAGAACGATTGTTGATGAAGTTGAAGATCCTGAAACTGAAATTAGTCTTGAAGAAGTTGACAAAAAAGGAAATGAGGACGAACTTGAAGTTGGTGATGATTATGTCGAAAAATTGGAATTAAGTTCTTTTGGTAGAAGGTTGATAAATCTTGCTCGTCAAAATCTTAATCAAAAGATTCGAGAAATCGAGAAAGAGCTGATATACAACGAATATTCTGAAATGGTTGGTGAAATTATTGTCGGAGATATTTATCAAGTTCGTAAAAATGATATTTTAGTTAATCATAATCGACATGAGTTATTACTTCCACGTTCAGAACAGATCCCTAGGGAGCGATATAGAAAAGGAGATACAGTTCGTGCTGTTATTAAGGAAGCTAAACAAACGCCTAACGGTCCCGTTATAATTATTTCTCGTTCAGATAATCTATTCTTAAAGAAATTGTTTGAGATTGAGATTCCAGAAATTTATGATGGAATTATTGATATTAAAAGAATTGCACGTGAACCAAGCGAAAGAGCTAAAGTTGCAGTTGAGTCTCACGATTCTAGAATTGATGCTGTTGGTGCTTGTGTTGGAATGAAAGGTGTAAGGATTCATGCAATTGTTCGAGAATTGAGTAATGAAAATATTGATGTAATAAATTATTCTGAAGATCCAATTGTACTTATTCAAAGAGCATTAGCTCCTGCTAAACTTAAGCAGATAGAGTTAAACGAAAATGAAGAAAAATGTACTGTGCTTGCTGATAGCGATCAAGTATCCCTTATTGTTGGTCGTAATGGTGTGAACATAAGATTAGCCATGAAATTAACCGGTTATGAAATTGATGTTATTCGTGAAGAAAAACCTTTTGAAGAGTATGAAGATGATATCGAATTAGTTGAACTTCGGGAAGAGTTAGGAACAGAAATCGTTGATCTATTATTTGAAAACAGATATGACACTGCTGTAGAGGTACTAACAGCTGGAGTTGATGAGTTGAAGAAAATTGATCAACTTGATGATAAGAAAGCTGAAGAAATAATTGAAATATTAAAAAATCAATTTGAAGAAGAATAGAAAAATTTAATTTATAGGTATTCGCTAAATGGCTGAAACTACAAAAGCAAAAAAACTTAGGATTTATAAACTTGCCTCTGAAATCAATATATCCACGGAAGCAATTGTTGACTTCTTAAAAGAGAAGGGATATAAGATTAAAAATCATATGACTATTCTAACTGATGAAATGCTTACTGATATTAATGAGCATTTTAAGAAGGATATTGATAAGTCAGATGAACACAAAAGAAAATTAGCTAGGTTTAATCAGATAAGAGCCGAAAAAGCTGAAGCAGATTCTCATAAACCTGAAGAGTTGGAAGAAGAAGTTGAGGAAGAAACTGAACCTAGTTCCGAGGATGAAGCAGAAAAAGAGCAGGCAGAAGTTATTTCAGAAACAGAGATTGAAGAATCCGAAACTGTTGAAGAGGTCGTTGAAGAATCTTTAGAAGATGATGATATTGATAGTTTTAAGACTGATGCTGAGAAAGAAATTCGTGATAAGAAAAAGGGTCTTACAGTTTTAGGTAAAATTGACTTAAAGACTGATAAGAAAAAAAGAAGTAAAAAGAAAGATGATGTTCAAGAAGTCAAAAAGACTGAAGCTTCTACTGAATCCGCGAAAACAGAGGGAACTGAAACCTCTACCGAATCTAAAAGCAAGCGAAAACGTTTAAAAGCGAAAAGGAAACCAGGAGGAGTAGAAGAGACAGTTAAAGCGAAAAAATTCAAAAAGGTTAAAAAAGCTGAAGTTGATAAACGTGAAGTTGAAGCAGCAATTAAGCGCACAATGCTTAGTATGGATGATTCAGCTTTAGCAGAAAGAGCTAGCCATCGAAAGAAAAAAAGGAAAGAAAAACTCGAAGAACAAGAACAAATTGAATTAGAACAAATTGAATTAGAACAAAGCAAGATAAAGGTAACAGAATATATTGCTGTTAACGAACTTGCTAACTTGATGAATGTTTCTGTTAGTGATGTAATTGCTAAATGTATTGGTATGGGTCTTATGGTTTCTATAAACCAAAGATTAGATTCAGAAACAATTACACTTGTTGCTGATGAGTTTGATTTTGAAGTAGAATTCGAAGAAGAGTATCAGACCGATTTACTTGCTGATATTGAAGATGCTGAAGATACTCTTGCTGAACGTCCACCCGTTGTAACTATCATGGGACATGTTGACCATGGGAAAACATCATTGCTTGATTACATAAGAAGAGAGAATGTTGTTGCGGGTGAATCTGGTGGAATTACCCAGCATATAGGTGCATATCAAGTTAAAGGTGATGATGGCAAAAACATTACATTTCTTGATACTCCCGGACATGAAGCATTTACTGCAATGCGTGCCAGAGGGGCAAAAATAACTGATATTGTAGTTTTGATTGTGGCCGCTGATGATGCTGTTATGCCGCAGACAATTGAAGCCATTAATCATGCTCAAGCTGCAGCAGTGCCGATCATAATAGCAATAAATAAAATTGATAAACCTGGTGCTAATGTTGAAAAAATTAAACAACAACTAGCTGAAAGAAATATTCTTGTTGAAGATTGGGGTGGTAAATATCAATCAGTGGAAGTTTCTGCTAAATCAGGTCTAAATGTTGATACCTTATTAGAGAAAATTCTTCTTGAATCTGAGATATTAGAGTTAAAAGCAAATCCTGATAGAATTGCTAGAGGAAATGTTGTAGAAGCACAAATGGAACCCGGTAGAGGAATTACAGCAACGATCTTAATTCACAAAGGAACCTTGCGTGTAGGTGATCCCTTTGTTGCTGGTAATTTCCAAGGTAGAGTTAGAGCAATGTTTGATGAACGGGGCAAAAAACTTTCAGAAGTTACGCCTGGCTCTCCTGCTTTGATATTAGGTTTTGAAGGAATCCCACAAGCAGGTGATATTTTTGCTGTCGTTAATTCTGAACGAGAAGCTCGTGAAATATCATTAAAACGACAACAACTAAAGCGCGAACAAGATCATAGACAGGTTAAACTTATAACACTTGATGAAATTGCTCATCAGATAAGTACAGGTGAAGTAAAAGATCTGCCAATTATTGTTAAGGGAGACGTTGACGGTTCAGTAGAAGCACTTGCTGATTCCATGATGAAACTTTCTAATGAGGAAGTTAAAGTTAATGTAATTCATAAAGCTGTAGGAGGTATAACTGAAGGAGACGTTCTTCTTGCTGCAGCGTCAGGAGCGATTATTGTTGGATTTCATGTACGTGCAAATCTAAATGCTCGTAAGTTAGCGGAAACTGAAAAGATTGAAATCAGATTATACAATGTAATTTATGATGCAATAAATCAAGTTAAATCAGCATTGGAAGGACTATTATCACCAGTTATTTCTGAGGAATTTGTTGCTACAGTTGAAGTTCGAGATACATTTAAAGTTCCTAAAATTGGAACAGTTGCTGGTTGTTATGTCCAAGATGGTAAAATTACAAGAACAGATAAAATTAGATTATTCAGAGATGGTATTGTAATTTATGAAGGAAATTTGGCAACACTCAAACGGTTTAAAGATGATGTTAAAGAAGTAGTTGCTGGATATGAATGTGGATTAAATATTGCAAACTTTAATGATATTAAAGTAAACGATATTATTGAAGCTTATAAGATTGTTGAAACTAAGAAAAAGTTAGAAGACTAATGTCAGTAAGATTAGAAAAAATTGCTGAGTTGATTAAAGAAGAGATCAGTTTAGTTTTTTTATATAAAATTCAAGATCCTGCACTTGGTATGCTTACTGTTACAAGTGTAAAACTAACACCGGATTTGAAGAATGCAAAAATATACATCTCAATTTTTGAGAAAGATAAGCGAGATGAAAAAATAGAAAAATTGAATGAGATAAAGGGCTATATTAAAAGTCAATTAGCTTCAAAAATCAATCATTTGAGGAATATTCCGGATCTTGATTTTTATATTGATGATACTCTTGATTATGTGGAAAAGATAGAAGATATTTTTAAGAAAATTCATAAAGATGATAACTAGAGCATCAAGTGATCTTTCAAATTTTGATTATGCCGCGGGCGAGGTAATTTTAATTGATAAAGAAAAGGGGAAATCATCATTCAACGTTGTTTACCGACTTAGAAAAATTATCAATGTAAAAAAAATTGGTCATGCCGGAACACTTGATCCTGCAGCAACAGGGTTACTTATACTTTGCGTTGGGAAAAAGACTAAAGAGATATATAAATATCAGAATTTAAAAAAAACTTATACTGGTATAATCGAACTGGGAAAAAAAACAGCTTCAATGGATTCAGAAACTGAAGTTATTAGCGAGAGAAGTTACAATGGAATTACCAATCAGATGATAGAAGAAGTTAAAAATAGTTTTATCGGAGATATTAAACAAATTCCACCTATGTACTCAGCGCTTAAGCACAAAGGTAAAGCACTTTATAAGTTTGCTCGAAAAGGAATAGAAGTTAAAAGAGAACCCAGAGATGTCACAATTTATGGCTTTGAATTATCGAAAATTGATTTGCCGGAAATAGAATTTAAAATAAGATGTTCTAAAGGAACATATATAAGAGTAATCGCAGATGATTTTGGTGAAAAGCTTGGCTGTGGTGCACATTTGAAGAGTTTACGAAGAGAGGCAATTGGGGAGTATAAGGTATCTGATGCTCAAACGGTTGATGAATTTGAGAAGAAAATTAATTTTATCGAGAGCTAAATGCAGATATTTAGATCAATAGATGAAATAACCAAACTAAAAAAATCAGTTTTAACGATTGGAACTTTTGATGGTGTTCATGCTGGTCATAAAGATATTGTAACTAAACTTAGGGATTATGCCGAAGAAAATGGATCGCGTGATATTGTTATAACATTTGAACCGCATCCAAGAACTGTTGTATCAGATTATAATATTAGACTATTATCTACTTTAGAAGAGAAAATTGAACTGTTAGAATCCTTGGGTGTAGGCAATTTATTGATCTTAAAATTTACAGAAGAATTTTCACAGCAATCTTCTAAAGAATTTGTTGAAAACTACGTCTGCAATAAAATTGGTGCTGAGCATATTATCATAGGTCATGATCATAAATTCGGAAAAGATCGTGGCGGAGATGAACATGAATTAAAAGATCTTGGTAAATCTCATGATTTTACTGTTGAAATAGTTGAACCTGTCACAAAAAATGGGAAAGTTGTTAGTAGTACAGTTATACGGAATTCGTTACTTAATGGAGACATTGATTTAGCATCAGAATTATTGGAAAGGAATTATTGTTTCCATGGAAAAGTTGTAAAAGGGGTTTCAAGAGGTACAATATTGGGATTTCCCACAGCAAATATTAATGTAGAAAATAATAGAAAACTTATTCCTCAGAATGGTGTTTATGTTGTTGAGTGTAAAGTTCAAGATAAAAAGATTTATGGTGTAATGAATATTGGATTAAGACCTACGTTCGCTGATACAAAAGAAGTTATTATAGAGGTTCATCTAATAGAATTTAATGAAGACATTTATGGTGAGGAAGTGAGAGTCTCGGTGCTAAAAAGATTACGGGATGAAAAGAAATTTGAATCTAAAGAAGAATTGATCTATCAAATAGAAAGAGATAAAAGAAAAACGATCCAATATGTTGGATCAATAATTAACTAATGGATTTCGGAGAATTCTGAGATCTAATCGAATTAATTTAAATATAGGAGTTACAAAATGAATTTAACAAAAGAGGAAAAACAAGAGATCATCAAACAATTTGGTGAAAGTGAGAAAGACAGCGGAAAAGCTGAAGTGCAGATTGCGTTGTTAACAGCTCGCATTAACAAACTGACTGATCACTTTAATGCGCATAAAAAAGACCATGCTTCAAGAAGAGGATTGATGATGATGGTTGGTAAAAGAAGAAGATTGCTCGATTACATAAGTCGAAAAGATATTAACAGATATCGAAGCATAATTAAAGAATTGAAATTAAGAAAATAAGAAGGTAAAAATGATAATTACAAAAGAAGTAGAAATTGGCGGAAAGAAACTATCCATAGAAACTGGACGCTACGCAAAACAGTCTAATGGGGCTGTTATGGTAAGTTACGGTGATACTGTGGTTTTAGTTACCGCAGTAGCTTCGAAAAAACCAAATACTACATTGGATTATTTCCCAATGTCAGTTGAATATAAAGAAAGATATTTTGCTGCTGGTAAATTCCCAGGTGGATTTATCAAACGAGAAGGTCGTCCTACAGAGAAAGAAATTTTAAGTGGCCGTTTAATGGATAGACCAATTAGACCACTTTTCCCGAAAGATTACAACAATGATACTCAAATTGCTGCGTTTGTATATTCATACGATGGTGAAAATAACCCTGATGTACTTGCGGCTGTTGGTGCTTCAGCAGCTTTAGCAATTTCGGATATCCCATTTCTAGAGCCACTTGGTCAAGTAAGAGTTGGAAGAATTAATGGTGAGTTCATTATAAATCCAACAGTAGAGCAAGATAAAGAAAGTAACTTGGAATTAATAGTTGCCGGAACTGAAAGCTCAATAATGATGGTTGAAGGCGAATGTCACGAAGCTAGCGAAGCCGACATATTAGATGCACTTAAATTTGCTCATGTAGAAATTCTAAAAATAATTTCTCTACAAAAAGAGTTAGTTGAAGCTTGTGGAAAAGCTAAAATGGTTGTTGAAGGAAAAGTTGTTAACGAAGAACTTGTAAAAGAAGTGAACAATTTATCTTATGACAGATATAAAGAAGTTGTCTATTCAAAATTGGCGAAAGAAGATCGTTACGCTAAGAATGATGAAATAAACGATTCAGTTCTTGAAGCATTAGCTGAAAAATATCCTGAAGAAGATGAAATTAAAGACATTAAAAATATTCTTCACGACATTGAAAAAGATTTGATGCGTAAAAGAATTTTAGAAGAAGGCAATCGACTTGATGGAAGAACTCTTACCGAGATTAGACAAATTACATCTGAGGTTGGTGTTATTCCACGAACACATGCCTCAGCTCTATTCACACGTGGTGAAACTCAATCTTTAACAACTGTTACCCTTGGTACAGCTAGAGATCAGCAAATTGTTGATGGACTTGATGAAGAAGTTAAAAAATCTTTCTATCTCCACTACAACTTCCCTCCATTTAGCGTTGGTGAAACTGGTCGTTATGGTTTCATCGGAAGACGTGAAATTGGTCATGGAAACTTAGCTGAGAGAGCATTAAAATATATTGTTCCTGCAACAGAAGATTTTCCTTACACAATTCGAGTAAACTCTGATATTCTTGAATCTAACGGTTCATCTTCAATGGCAACTGTTTGCGCTGGTTCATTAGCAATGATGGATGCTGGCGTTCCTGTAAAAACTCCAATTTCTGGAATTGCAATGGGATTGGTAAAAGAAGGAGACGATTTTGCTGTTCTTTCAGATATACTTGGAAACGAAGATCACCTTGGTGATATGGATTTCAAAGTAGCTGGTTCTGATAAAGGTATTACAGCTATCCAAATGGATATTAAAATTCAAGGTATCTCTTTTGAAATTATGGAGAAAGCACTTGAACAAGCAAAAGAAGGAAGAATTCATATTCTTGGAAAAATGAGCGAAGCTCTTTCTGCTCCGCGAGAAGCAATTTCTCAGTATGCTCCATCATTGATCTTTATCCAAATCGATCCGGAAAAAATTGGTGCAGTAATTGGCTCTGGTGGAAAAGTTATTCAAGGTATCCAAAAAGATTTTGGTGTAGAGATAAACATTGAGGAAGATGGAAAAGTAAGCATTGCTGGCGTAAATACCGAAGATGCGAGAAAAGCAAAAGAGCTGATTAAAGCAATTGTTACTGATCCCGAAATTGGTAATGAATATGAAGGAAAGGTAATTAAAATAACTGATTTTGGCGCATTTGTTGAATTTGTACCGGGTACCCAAGGTCTGCTCCATATTTCTCAAATTGCAAATGAAAGAGTCAACAAAGTTGAAGATGTTCTAAAAGAAGGTGAAACAGTAAGAGTAAAATTACTCAAAATGGAAAATGGAAAATATAGTCTTTCTAGAAAAGCTTTGTTGATGGATGATTCAAAGAAAAAGGCAGAAAAATAATAGTAGTATAAATGTTCTTTAAATAATTGATGCTGGGTTTTATCCCAGCATTGGTTTTTTGTAATAATAGATTGGAATTTCAGTGAAGCTTGGTAAGTTGGACATAGGGAAAAGGTTGTTTTTAGCTCCAATGGCTGATGTTTCTGATGCTCCATTCAGAAAAATTGCAAAAGATCACGGTGCTGGAATAACTTTTACTCAGATGGTAAGTGCAAAGGGAATTGTTACTAATGATTTCGGTGCACTAAGACTTTTCGCATTTGCTAGAGAAGAAAAGCCAATTGGTGTTCAATTGCTTGGAAACAGTCCAGATTATCTTTCTCAAGCTGTTTCTGAAATTAAAAGATACAAACCAGATTTGATTGATATCAATTGTGGATGTCCTGTTGAAAAGGTTACGAAACATAATCTTGGAGCAGAATTGATGGATGATCCTGTTTTATTAGGCGAATTGGTAAGTGCTATGGTTTCAGCTGCAGATGATATACCGATTTCTGTAAAATTGCGTTTGGGTAAAACTAACAATAGTATCAATATTATGGAAAATGCAAGAGTAGCTCAGGAAAATGGTGCATCTTTAATAATACTTCATGCACGTGCAAAAAGTACTAGTTATTCAGAAGATTCGGATTGGGACTGGATTAGAAAAGTTAAAGAGGCTGTCAATATTCCAGTAGTGGGAAATGGTTCCCTTTTTACTCCTCAAGATATTGGTGCTATGATCGAACAAACCAAATGTGATAGCGTAATGATTGCAAGGGGTTCGCTGGGTAATCCTTTTATTTTTCAAAGATATGCCGAATTTGTAGAAACAGGAGTTGATCCGGGTGAACCTACTTACGAAGAAATTAAAGAAGTTGCCCTTAAGCATTGTTATTTGTTAAGTAAAGAATACTCCGAGAGTATTGCAAAAATTAAAGCAAAAAAGAACATTATCTGGTATTATAAATTTTACGGGGGAATTGATTCACTCATCCAAAAAATAATGAGTGCTAAATCAATAGAAAACGAAATTGAGATCATTCATGATCATTCAGAAAAATTGGAGTCAGGATATTATCCTCCTCCAGATCGTGAATTGATAAATAAAAAGTTTAATGAGCGGGTTTTATTCTGGTTAGATAATTGATTATTGAAAATCTGTTCATTAGTGAGAAAATTTAAATGTTAAAAGAAATATTAATTAGTTCTACAGCCTCTCAAAATAGAATTGCTATTAAAGAGGATGGGAAATTAGTCGATTTTTTTATCGATCATCCTGAAAAAAGCCGGATGGTTGGTAATA
Source organism: Bacteroidota bacterium (assembly GCA_039714835.1). GTDB lineage: Bacteria > Bacteroidota > Ignavibacteria > Ignavibacteriales > Melioribacteraceae > SZUA-22. The sequence continues at coordinate 10,611 of JBDLIN010000040.1, forward strand.
TTTACTTAGGAAAAGTTGCAAGGGTCTTACCTGGAATTAGAGCGGCATTCATTGATATCGGATTAAAACATGATGGTTTTCTTCATTTCTCAGATATTGGTGATACATTAAAAGATAATCTCAATTTTGCAGATGACGATTTTGTTGCCGAGCCTGAAGATGAAGAATCTGAAAGAAAGGAAGATAATTCTCAAAATAGTTCAGTAAAGACAAAAGAATCAAAATCTAGAAATGTTCCAAAGCTTAAAAAAGGACAAGAGGTTTTAGTCCAAATACTTAAAGAACCTGTTAAAGGTAAAGGTGTAAGAGTAACTACTTCAATATCTATACCTGGAAGGTTTTGTGTACTTATTCCTTATGAAAACAGAATAGGAATCTCGAGAAAAATTTCAGATTACAGAGAAAGAAAAAGACTGAAAAATTTAGCACGAGGAATTATTCCTTCAAATTGTGGTTTAATTATTCGTACTGCTTCAAAAGATCAAAGTGAGGAAGCGTTAAAATCAGATTTAGAGTATCTTGTTAAAACTTGGGAGCAAGTCCAGGAGGGAGTTAAGAAAAATTCTCCTCCGGAATTAATATTTGAAGATCTAAACACAACAATTAGTGTAATTAGGGATCTTTTTACAACTGATGTTACAAATATTTTTATTGATTCGAAAAAACTCTTTAGAGAAATTCGAAATTATATTAATACTAATCAACCAGGATTGATTGACAAAGTTAATTCCTATAAAAGTTCAATACCTATTTATGAGGAATTCAAAATTGATGGACAAATAAAAGGTATTATGGAGAGAAAAGTTGATCTCCCCAGTGGCGGATATTTATTCATTGAGCACACTGAAGCAATGACAGTAATTGATGTGAACAGTGGACGCTATGCTGCTAAGAAAGAACAGGAACTTAACTCATTAAAAACTGATCTTGAAGCTGCACGTGAAATAGCTCGTCAGTTAAGACTAAGAGATATTGGTGGACTTCTTGTTGTAGATTTTATTGATCTTGAAGAAGATAAGAATAGAAAAAAAATATATGATGAATTAAAAAAAGAGTTCAAACGTGATCGTGCAAAAATTGCGATGCTGCCAATGACTGATTTCGGGCTGATGCAGATTACACGCGAACGAATTCGTGAAAATATTTTAGAATCTACACATGAACTTTGTCCCTATTGTAATGGTACGGGAATATTACAGAAAAAATCGAATATAATTAATGAGATTGATCATTGGTTAAAGAAATATAAAAATGATGGGAATAAACAATCTTTGAGGTTATTGATTCATAGTTCTTTGGGATTAAAGTTAAGAGAAGGTGTTATTTCCACGATTAAAAAATTACAAATGAAGTATTTTATACGGATAAAGTTGGAGGAAAAAAGTGATGTTAATCCTCAGGCTTTCAGATTTATTAATTCGAAAACAGGGCAAGAAATTACGGAAGATTATCTATAATATTTAGTAAGTTTCTATACTTAAATAATTGTAAAAGAGAGTTTTTATGAGATTTTTTATTGACACAGCAAATTTAGATGAAATCAGAGAAGCTGCTGAAATGGGAATCTTGGATGGTGTTACAACCAATCCTTCACTCGTTTCAAAAGAAGGTAGAGATTTTCAAGAATTATTAAATGAAATAATAAAAATTGTTGATGGACCCATCAGTGCAGAAGTTATCTCACTCGATTCTGAAGGGATGATAAAAGAAGCAAAAGAATTGGCTGAAATTCATGAAAATATTGTTGTTAAGATACCCTTAACTCAAGATGGAATTAAAGCTGTAAAGCACTTATCTGAAATTGGTATCAAAACAAACGTCACTTTATGTTTTTCAGCAAGTCAAGCGATTATGGCAGCAAAGGCTGGTGCAACTTATGTCAGTCCGTTTGTTGGAAGGTTGGATGATATTAGTGCAGTTGGAATGGACCTAATAGAGCAGATCGTCCAGATCTATGACAATTATGGTTTTGAAACGGAAATAATTGTAGCGAGTATTAGAAATCCATTGCATATTGTGGAAGCAGCTATGATTGGTGCGGATGTAGCTACAGTACCTTTCAAAGTTATTCAGCAATTATTCAAGCATCCGCTTACAGAAAATGGTATTGAGAGATTTTTAAGTGATTGGGAAAAGTTACAAAGTAAGTAGCTATGAAAAAGACAAAGTTTTATAATGTACATAAAAAGCTGGGTGCTAAATTAATTGAATTTGCCGGATATCTAATGCCAGTTCAATATTCATCGATTATTAATGAGCATAAGGTTGTAAGAAATTCTGTTGGTGTATTTGATGTTTCTCACATGGGTGAAGTAATAATTAAAGGTGAGCGAGCTCTTGATTTTGTTCAGTACATAACAATAAACGATGCTTCGAAACTATCAGATGGAAGAGTACAGTATTCAGCTATGTGTTATGAAGATGGTGGAATAGTTGATGATCTGTTGATCTATAGAATGAACAAGGATGAATATTTTCTGGTGATCAATGCTTCCAATATTGAAAAAGATATTGAGTGGATGAATAGAAATAATTCGTTTGGTGTTGAGATTATAAACGAGAGTGATGAATATTCATTACTTGCTGTGCAAGGTCCAAATTCAAAAAAAGTTTTACAAGAAATTTGTAATGCAGATTTAGATTTAGAGTACTACAATTATATATCTGCAACATGTGTAGGTATAGATATGATTATATCCCGCACTGGTTATACAGGTGAATTGGGATATGAAATATATTTTAAAGCTGATGAAAAAGATGCAATAAATTTTTGGGAGCTGTTATTTGATAAAGGTAAAAAATATCAAATAGAACCAGTAGGGCTTGGTGCTAGAGATAGTTTAAGATTAGAAATGGGATTTTGTTTATATGGTAATGATATTGATGAGACAACAAATCCTATTGAGGCTGGATTAGGTTGGATTACAAGATTGAGTAAAGACAATTTTATTGGTAAGGATGCAATTGCTAAAATTAAAGCAGATGGATTAAAGAGAAAATTAGTTGCTATGGTATCTGATGAAAAAGTATTACCAAGACATGGATACCAAATTGCAATGAATGGAGAGATAGTTGGAAATATTACAAGTGGTACTCTCAGCCCAATATTGGGTTATCCAATTGCACTAGGTTATGTAGACAAAGAGTATTCGGATATTGATACACAAGTTAATGTAAAAGTGCGAAGCAAGGATGTTTCAGCAACAATAGTTAAACTACCTTTTATTAAGAAATAGTATGAAAGTAAACGTTTTATTATCTCCAAATAATGTTGATGAATTATATTTCACAGGTAAAACTACTGTGGTAATTGATGTTTTAAGAGCAACATCTGTAATTGTGGAAGCCTTGAATAATGGTGCGAAAGAAGTTATTCCGGTTGGTTCAATAGATTTTGCTATGAAAATTTCTATAAATGCTCATGGTGGACAGACTCTATTATGTGGTGAACGTAATACGAAAAAAATTGATGGATTTGATCTAGGAAATTCACCCCAGGAATTTGTTAAGGAAGTTGTTCATGGAAAATCAGTAGTGCTTTTTACTACAAATGGTTCAGGAGCAATTGTTAAAGCAAAATACTCAGGCAATTTAGTAATTGCCAGTTTTAATAATTTAACTGCCATTGCAGAACACCTCCTCAATAGTAATGAAGATATTGAAATAATAGCAGCTGGAGCTAATGGAATGTTTTGTATAGAGGATACAATATGTGCTGGTGCTTTGATCCAAACAATGCAATCGCTAAATAGTGATTTTGAAGTTACTGATGCCGGGAAGGCTAGTTTAGTTTTAAATGAGCAATTTGGTTCTGATGTTTTGACTATGCTAAAAGAAAGTGAGCATGGTAAAAAGTTGATTGAAAATGAGTTTGAAGATGATCTCTCATTTTGTTCTGTAAAAGATAACATCCCAATCATCCCTTTCTATAAAGGTGGTGAAATAAAACTTCTTAATAAAAATTAAATTTATCATCATCTGCTGGATTTTTCAAGGTTAGTAAATGGCTGCAAAAAGAAAGAGCAAAAACACATCTAATAAAAACAATTCCGCAGGAGTTTCTCTTAAAAAGAAAAAGAAACTTTTTGGTTTTTTCTTAGTTCTGTTCGCCATTCTCACTTTTTTGAGTATTCTGTCATATTCAAGATACGATGAAGCGAATCTTTCTCTCGGGTTCTCTGACCTTTTTAACATTTTTTCATCAAACCCCGAAACAATAAATCGTTATTCAAGTGTACATAATTGGCTTGGAATACTTGGGGCATATATCTCTTCATTCTTCATAAATTCAACGATCGGCTATTTTTCAGTTGTAATCCCAATTGTTTTGTTTATTTGGGGCTATACTCTTTTAAAAGAAGAAAGTTATAAACTAGCAATTCATCTATCAAATTTTCTTCTTTACTTTGCTTTGATTTTTGCAACTTTCTTTGGGATGCTAAGAGTTGAATTACAGCTTTTATACGATTCAATAGAGTGGGCAGGAAAAGTGGGTGATTTTTTTGGTGGCGCGATAGGGAGATTACTTGGTGGATTAGGCAGTATAATAGTATTGTTTGCATTGCTCTTAATTGTGATAATACTTGTTTTTGATATAAAGGTTGAAAGTGTATTTAATTTCTTTAGAAAATTGTTTAGGGGTGCGTTAGAAAAAGATGGATCTGAAACAAATATCAGAATTAAAACTGATGAAGAAGCAACAAATCTTTCTAAAATCAGTAAACTAACAAAGAAAGAGAAAACAAAATCAACATTGTTAAAAAGGAAAAAAGTTGCTGAGGACGAATTTCAGGAAGTTTCAGAAGAAGAACCTGAAGAAACAAAAATTAGAATTGTTCACAAGATGGAAGAAGAAAAGGAAACAGTTAATGATCCATCTTTAAAGCCGGTGGAACCTCAAATACTTAGTGAATCTATAGCTAAGAAAGAAAATACGAAAGCAGTTGATGATTTTGATAAAGATGATGATATTCCTGATCCTTGGGAAGAAAAGATAAAGTTTATTCCTCCTAAATTAAATCTTTTAGATTTACCCCCTGAAGAGGATTTTAAAATTCCAGAAGAAGAACTGAAGCGTAATGCTGAATTGTTAAAAGAAAAACTAGCTCTTTTTGATATAAAAATTGAAGATATTTCTGTAACACCTGGTCCAGTAGTCACCCAATACGAAATTGTACCTGCTCCTGGAGTTAAGATCAGCAGAATTGTAAGTCTAGAGCATGATATTGCTCTAGCACTAGCTGCTAGAGGTATTAGAATAATTGCTCCAATTCCTGGTAAAAGTGCAATAGGTGTTGAAATACCAAATGCAAATTCAACCACAGTAAGAGCAAGATCGGTTATTTCAAAGTTACATGAATCAAAAGCAGAACTACCTATTGCACTTGGTAAAACTATTATTGGGGATGTCTACATCACTGATCTTGCTGTAATGCCTCATCTTCTTATTGCTGGTTCAACGGGTTCTGGTAAGAGTGTTGGCATAAACATGCTTATCACAAGTTTGATATTTGCAAAGCATCCATCAGACATAAAGTTTGTTATTGTTGATCCGAAAAAAATTGAATTATCTTTCTATAAAAAATTGAATAAACATTATCTGGCTATATCACCTGATCTAGATGAGGAGATCATTACAGCTCCTTCAAACGCTCTTATTGCACTTAAGGCAATTGAGTATGAGATGGAAAAAAGATATGATAAGCTTGCTAAGGCTGGGGTGAGAAATATTATAGATTATAATAAAAAAATAGAGAATCCCAAAACCCGACCATCTGATACTGACAAAATGAAGCATTATAAATTGCCCTATATAGTAATTGTAATTGATGAATTAGCTGATTTGATGATGACTTCGGGAAAAGAAGTGGAAGAGCCAATTGCACGTATTGCTCAACTTGCTCGAGCAGTTGGAATTCATTTGGTCGTTGCTACTCAAAGACCATCGGTGAATGTAATAACCGGTGTAATAAAAGCAAACTTTCCTGCACGTCTTGCATATCAAGTTGCTACAAAAATCGATTCAAGAACTATCTTAGATATGAATGGAGCTGAACAACTATTAGGAAGAGGGGATATGCTGTTTTTACCTGGAGGTATGCCCAAACCGATTCGTATTCAAAATGCTTTCATTTCTACTGAGGAAGTTGAAAAAGTCACTAATGCAATCTACATTCAACAAGGATATACTAAAAGGTATTTCCTACCATCTATGTTCGAGAAGAAAAATGATCCTGATGCAAACTTTCTTTCAGATCTAGATCCAATGTTTGAAGACGCTGCACGTGTAATAATTAGACACCAGCAAGGTTCTGTCTCACTACTTCAGAGAAAGTTAAAATTGGGGTATTCTCGTGCAGCAAGAATTGTTGATCAGCTTGAACAAGCTGGGATTGTTGGACCATCTGAAGGAAGTAAAGCGAGAGAAGTAATAGTTGAAGATGAAGAACAATTTGAGACAATTATGAGGTCATTATAATTATGCTGCTAAAAACTATATTTTTGTTGCTAATTGCATTTACTATCAATGCACAAAGTGCTGAGAGTATTATTCAAAGAATACAAACAAAATTTTCTACAGTTGAAGATTTAAAAGCAGATTTTATACAAAAAATGAATTCCCCTTCTGCTGATAACACCTTAACATTATCAGGTAAATTTTATTTTAAGAAAGAAGATAAACTTAGAATTGAAGTCCAAAATAGAATAATTATTTCCGACGGTATTACCGTTTGGAACATTGATGAAAGTAATAATAAAGTTATAATCTCGCTATATGATGTTGATTATACAACGTTTTCACTTCCAACGATTATTAATGCTTATCCAGACTTATGTGATAAAGAATTGATAAGTGATGAATCTGGTACCACTATGATTAAATTAGTCCCAACCGAAGATCAATTAAGTTTCAAATCTGCAATAATATCTGTTGACAGAAATGACAATATTGAAAAGGTTGAAATAACAGATTTTAATGGTATGCAGTTTTTATTTGAATTAGAATCAATTAAAACAAACTCTGATTTATCTGATCAATTATTCAACTATGAGCCTGCTGAAGGAGTAGAAGTAATTGACCTCAGATAAAAAAAAAAAATCAGTAGTTCGGAAAATATTCGGGTATTTATTACCAATCTTATTAACATTAATCTTCCTTTACATCACTTTTAAAGATGTTAATCTTGCTCAAACATTTGATTTAATAATTGATTCATCTTTTACTTGGTTTATTATTTTTACAATCTCGTTTTTCATTTCGCATGTTATTCGCGCAATACGATGGAAAGTGATGTTGAAATCTGTAAAACCAAATACGTCATTATTATATTTACTTGGGGCAACAATGATTGGATATGGTGTGAATAGCCTTGTCCCAAGATTAGGAGAACTTTATAGAGGGATGTTTGCAGGAAGATGGGAAGGTATTTCAAGATCATCAGTAATTGGTTCAGTTGTAGTTGAGAGGGTAGTAGACATTCTTATCCTCGGTCTATCTGTTTTAATTAGTGTAATTATATATCCTGGTGATTTATATAGTGATATTACATGGCTAAAACCTGCTTTATACTTAGGATTCTTTGGTATATTTTCGATAATTGCAACCCTAATTCTCCTTGTGAAAATGAAACATAAGTTCTATGATTGGATTGTGAAGTTTATTGGTAGATTTTCTGTTAAATGGGCAGAAAAATTATCATATATTTTTGAAATGTTGATTGATGGATTTTCAACTATAAAAGGAGTAATAAATTATTTTTGGGTAATTGTTCTTTCAGCTCTTATTATGTTAAGTTATGGATTGACATCCTACTTTGCATTTTTTGTTTTAAATTTTGATGGATTTTATGAAGTAAGTTTCGCAATGGCTTGGATTGTAATGACGATTAGTGCTTTTGGTGTTATAATACCAACTCCAGGAGGAACTGGAACATATCATTTTATTGCCAAGTCAGTATTAGTCGGATTATTTGCATTTTCACAAGAAGCTGGATCAGCCTTTGCGTTACTGACTCATACTGTTTCCATGGTTATTTTTATATCCTCTATGTTTTTCTTTATTGTTTTTATAAACAGATACAGAGCCAAATTGGGATTTCCGAAAGAAACCTTTTTCTCTGTCATTAAAGGTGAGTCAACTTAATTATGAAAAAAATCAGTTTAATTTTAATTCTCATTCTTTCCATTAAAGTATCTGCACAGGTTGATGTTGCCACTGGAATGGGAATAAGTTTTGTAAATAATCCATCACTTAACGAATATCTTGAAAATAGTTGGTCAAATGAAGAAGTTTATGCTTTTAATTCAACTGCTGAATTTTTTCTAGAGGTTGATTTTGAAATCACTCCCACTTTCCAACTCGGAATAGAAGATGCATATACACTTTTTAGTTATAACAATTTTGTTGGATTTACTAATTATGAGATCAAATACGGTCACCATAAACCTTCATTATTGGCTTACTATGTCATAAGTGGCGAAGGATATAAGTTCAAATTTGGTTGTGGTGCAGGAATTAGATTTGTTGATCTCTCTGAAAAAATATATACTGAAAAAAAATATTCAACGAGTGGTTTTGGTTTTCTTTTAAGAACACAGGGGCATACAAAGTTAGGTGGTAATTTTTATGCTAATGTTGGAGGTACAATGCGATTTGATTTCCCTGGCGAACCTTCAAATGGTGATGATACAATCGGTAGAATTAATGAAAATGTTAATCTCAATTCATTTTCAGTAAGTGTTGACATTGGTATTTCATATTTCTTTTAAGAGGTTAATATTTGAGTATTCTTGAAGCAATATTTCTTGGGATAATCCAAGGATTAACAGAATTTTTACCTATAAGTAGTACAGGGCATCTTACAATTGCCGGTAAGTTAATGGGACTGATTTCAGCCGAAAATCCGGAAAGATGGACAGCTTTCATAGCAGTTATTCAGTTAGGAACTTTATTGGCAATTGTAATCTATTTCTGGAGAGATCTTTGGAATATTTTTATTTCTTTTATGAAAGAAAATTTTTTGTTGCGAAAAAAATATCGAGAGCAGAGTAGTAATTCCAAGATGGGATGGTTAATTATTCTTGGATCTATTCCAGTTGCTGTTATTGGACTTGGTTTCAAGGATATAATTGAAGGGGCATTTACAAAAAACTTATATGTAATTGCAACAAGTTTAATTGTCCTTGGACTTATACTTGCATTTGCTGAAAAGATTGGTAAATTCAAGCGTGAAATGAAAGATTTAACATGGAAAGATACTTTGATCGTTGGCTTCGCTCAATCTTTAGCATTGATCCCTGGTTCTTCTCGATCGGGAACAACAATTACTGCTGGTATTTTTGTAGGACTAAAAAGAGAAACCGCAGCACGATTTTCATTTCTGCTAAGTGTCCCTGCAATCTTAGGTAGCGGACTTTTAGAATTCTATAGCTCATTAGAGTATATAGAAATGGATGGTTTGATAAGTTTAGCTGTTTCAACTATTGCTTCAGCTGTGAGTGGCTATCTAACAATAGCGTTCCTACTCTCTTTTTTAAAAAAGCATTCCACGTTAGTATTTGTATTTTATAGAATATTAATTGGAATTATAATTTTTGCATTAATTGGGTTTAATATTATTAGTCCATAAATTAAAAGATGTTATCAAAACACATTTTACAACAACTACTTATTAAGAATTTAGAATAAAAAATAAAAACAAAGAAGAGGATATTATGAAAGATCTAATGGATTTACAAGAAAATGAAAAATTAGTTGCAACCATAAAAACAAACATTGGAAGTATGGAACTTGAACTATTTGCTAACAAAACACCAAAAACAGTTGAAAATTTTGTGGGATTAGCAGTTTCCGGGAAATATGATAATATAATATTTCATAGGGTAATTAAAGATTTTATGATACAAGGTGGAGATCCAACGGGAACAGGACGAGGAGGAGAGAGTTTCTGGGGAGGAAAATTTGAAGATGAATTTGATATGACTTTACATCATGATAAACCGGGTATTTTATCAATGGCTAATGCAGGTCCTAATACCAATGGAAGCCAGTTTTTTATAACACTTATTCCCACTCCATGGCTTGATGGAAAGCACTCGATTTTTGGTGAAATAATTTCTGGTATGGATGTACTTAATACAATTGGCAGTACAACAACAGGGATGATGGATAAACCAGTAAATGATATTGTGATTGAATCAGCATTAGTTGAAAAAAGAATAAAGTAATCCGCACAATAAATGAAACAAAATGAATTTTTCACCTCAAGATGGGGACTTATTCTTGCAACTCTTGGAATTGCTGTTGGGACTGGAAACATTTGGCGTTTTTCCAGAATTGTTGCACAAAATGGTGGAGGTTCATTTTTAATTCCCTGGGTAATTTTCCTGTTTATATGGTCACTACCACTGATCATTGCCGAATTTGCTAT
>JBDLIN010000041.1:0-20533 GCA_039714835.1 Bacteroidota bacterium
CATGACCCAAGTGATCCGTATGCTCATAATCCTATAAATGTCAAAGACCGGACAAGGATTGATGGGACAAAGCAAGAGAATTCACCTGCCTATGACTTTTATAACTTAAAGTTAGAATACGACTTTGACTTTTTTACCTCAACTTTGTTGACAACCCATACAAAGAATCGGTTAGGTTTTGTTTATGATCAAAGAGAATATTTAGATATCCACGAGGGTGCTACCTTTCCGTCTGAAAATGGTTTTGACGATGACAACTTAAACAATGTTACAAATACCAACGTAATTGAGTTACGCTTAGTCTCCGAAAGCAATAAGTTTATAGACTGGATTGCCGGTATTTATTATGATGATTCAAAAACCATCAGAAATAATTTAATTACATATTATGGACCTGATATGGATATGTTTGGATTTTATCCGATTACTGATGGTGATGTTGCAATAGATACTGAATATGAAACAACAAACGGGGAAATTGCAGGCTACGGTGAGTTGGGTTTCAATTTTAAGTCGAATACTCGTGTTGTTTTGGGCTATCGATATTCTAATATCAAATTCTCGGATTTTCAAAAAAAACTTGACGGCTTCTTTTTGGACGATCCGGTTTGGGGAGAAGGTAACATGAATGAAGGTGTGACGTTTAAAACAGAAGAAAACGTAAGCACCTATAAAGTGGGTATTGAACAAAAATTTAACGAGGATATCTTTGCTTATGTCTTGGCGAGTTCGGGTTATCGTCCGGGTGGTTATAACGAGGCTACAATGAATGTACCCTTTTCCACCTTTCATTCAGATAAATTGTGGAATTATGAACTTGGTTTAAAAACGTCTTGGTTAGATGGTCGTTTGCGAGCCAATGTAGCAGCTTATATGTTAAGATACGATGACATCCAGCTCAATATTCAAGACATGGAAACTTTTATTCGTGCGACTAAAAATGTGGGAAAAGCACAGGTTTTGGGTGTAGAGTATAGCCTGAATTATTTTGTTAATGAAAACTTTCAAATGGCTTTAAATGGATCTCTTAGTAGTCCTGAACTTCTAGAAGATATTCAACCAACTATTATTGATCCTGCTGGTGATCCTAATGATCCTGACAATTTGATTTATACAGGTAGGGCAGGTGACAAACTTCCCGGCTCTGCTACTGAAAGTTTCTCGTTTTCGGCCAACTACAATAAACCTCTTAATGATAATTTTGAAATTTTTGCTAATGCAAATTATAAGTATGTAGGTACAAGACTTAATAATTTTAATCTTGACCTTGATGTTGAGTTGCCTGCCTATTCACTGGTTGATTTTCGCACAGGTGTTAGCCACAGTAGTGGTATAACTATTGCTTTGTTTGCAGATAACCTTCTTGACGAAGCTATTACCTACAATATAGACAGAATAGGAAGTTTTGAAGCAGCTCCGACTAACCGTCCGCGTACAGTTGGTGTTAACGTGAGTTATGCATTACAATAGATGGAGCTTATGATTAAGCGAAAAGTATAGAAGTGTAAACCAAAGCCGGAGGTTATCTTACTTCCGGCTTTTTTTATTTGGAATAAAATTATGAATAAAGAAAGACTATCAAAATGGACTTTAACAGCTTATGCAGGCCCTGTTGTTGCGACATCAATAATGCATATGCCGTCTATTTACATCATTCCGGCATTCTATGCGAAGTACACCGATATCAGTCTTGCCGCCATTGCCACGGTATTATTATTTGGCCGGGTATTTGATGCCGTTTCTGATCCATTAACCGGTTTTCTTTCTGATCGAACGCGCAGCCGCTTTGGCAAGCGCAAGCCCTGGATGTTGTTCGGCACGCCGATAGCCATGGTGGCGATTATATTTGTGTTTATGCCGCCGGCGAGCGCTGGAATCTTTTATTTTGCGTTTTGGAGTATTGCGATGTTTCTTTCCTGGACGCTGATCGATGTTCCTCAATTAGCCTGGGGCTCTGAACTTTCTCACGATTATAACGAGCGCAGCCGCATTATGACGTCTCGCGTAGTGGCTATGAATATTGGTTCTGTGCTCTTCATGGCGACTCCTATTCTGCTTCTGCCCTATACCGGCACTACGGAGATTGGGCCGTTGGTTATGAAAGTTGCGGGATGGAGCGTGGCTCTTTCTTTACCGGTATTTATGTTTTTTACTTTGCGCTATGTGCCAGTTGGCAAGCAAGTTTCTACACATATTGTAAACCTCTGGGATTTCGTCAAATCGGCAAAAGTTAATAAACCATTCGTGCGTTTTACTTTTGCCACAATCTTTGATTGGATTGGAATCGGTATTTGGTTGGGCACATTTTATATTTTTACCGACACTTACATGGGCGTCGGTGATAAGTTTCCATACCTATTAATGGCTGCCTGGTTGACCCGCGCTCTGACTGCGCCGGTGTGGGTGCGTTTGATGAAGCGCTTCGGCAAGCATAAGGTCTGGGCAGTCAGTACATTTCTGGACGTCATTATCATTCCTCTGGCTCTGTTCATCGAACCCGGTGCATCTGCTTTTGTGCCGATGATGGCCTATATCCTTGTATTGGGATTTATTCAAAGTGGCACTGCATACGCTCCCCCGGCTATTTACGGCGATGTGGTTGACTATGATACGCTTAAAACCGGCTCGAACAAAGCAGGTTCCTTTTTTGCGATTTATGGTTTGATTACAAAAGCCGCTCTGGCAATAGGCGGTTCCATCGCATTCTATTTGATGAGCGCCTTTGATTTCGATGTAAGCGGGGGCAATAGCGATCATCAAAACCTTGGTCTGTTTCTGGCTTATGCATTTGTACCGCCCGTCACAAGGATTGTAACCATGTTAGCGATGTGGAATTTTCCCATAAACGAAAGACGCCAGGGTATTATCAAACGGCGTATTGAAAGTAGGTCTGAGAGCCAACCGGCATAGTAAATTGTTTGAAGGATTTTCAAAAATGAAAAATCAAAATATAATAAAAGTTGAAAAAGAAAGAATTTACCAAACTGTAATCCGATTGGAATGCCCGCGCTTTCCCCTTGATAATATGGATGCTTTGAACGCCACGGCAGATTATATCGCAAGTGAATTAACTTCGTACGGGTTGAAGGTAGAAATTCAAGAGTTCAAAATTGAAGGATTTGACGAATCCTTTAAAAATGTCATTGGATATCTGGGAGAGCAATCGTCGCCGGCGCTGTTATTGGGATCTCATTACGATACCGTTCAAAACTGCCCGGGAGCAAATGATAATCTATCCGGCGTGGCAATTTCAATGGAAGTGGCCCGCGTTTTGGCGCAGATGGAAAACCCGCCTTCTGTGATTATTGTCGCTTTTACTTTAGAAGAGGGTCATCCCTGGATTGCCAAACAGGTGCGGAATGAATGTGTTAAACATGGGTTATTTGATTCCAAATTCCGATTTACTTCGGCGAAAATGCAAGAATTCAATAAAACTTTCTTAAGACTGTATAGAAAATATTTCCAGCAAGGCAAAAAGGGAGTTGCAGTGATTGAAGCGGTGAAAAAGGAACTGGAGTGTAAGTTATCAGAAGATGAAACGCTATATCTTGATATTCTTATCAAAGCCACTAAGTCAGTTGCGGACAAATCATCATTTTCAATCCCGCATTACGTAGTTGGAAGCAACCATTATGTTAAAAAAATACTACAAGACAAAACAAAAATAAAAGGCGCCATCGTGTTTGATACGGTGGGATGGATTAAAAGCGAACGTCACACACAAAAAACCTTACCGTTTCCGCAGGAAATGACACGATTGTTTAAGATTGACCTTGAAAACGAGGTGGGGAATTTTGTTGGTATTTTTGGAGACAATAATTCTACCGTTTTATTAAATCAATATTTGAAGAACTGTAAAGATGAGACTGTAGATATGCCGTATTTTGGCGTTAATGTTCCATTTGATTACCCCCAAATAGCCGAAAAGATACCCGACTTGCTTCGATCAGATAACGCGCCTTTCTGGGAAGCCGGTATTCCGGCGCTATTTCTGATGGACACGGCTAATTTCCGCAGCGAGTTATACCACACGCCTGCCGACACATCTGCAGCGATGGATTTTGAAACTTTGCAAAAATTGGCGCAAGCGGCTGTGAAAACTATTTTGGATGGACGATGATAAGTAAAAGTTCAGTAAACAACGCTGTGAAAATAAAGAGGAAAATAACTTAATAATTTCTAAATTTTGGGGACAAAATGAAACCACTAACAATCACAAAAATCGAAATCTACAAGTTAAATATTCCTCTTGACAAACCTTTTAGAATCTCCTTGGGCGTTCAGGAAGCGGCAGAAAATATTCTGGTGAAAATCTATACTAATGAAAATCTTTATGGCATAGGCGAGGGGGCGCCGGTATCATGGATCGCCGGAGAAACACAAACTATAGCCTTTGAAGCTGCAAAAGATTTGGCTCGCCTAATTATTGGTAAAAATCCTCTGCATATTGAAAATCGGATGCAGGAATTAAATAATTATCTTGTACATAATTCAACAGTAAAAAGTGCCTTTGATATGGCTTTGTATGACCTCCTGGCAAAACGTGCCGGACTACCCTTATACGAACTTTTGGGAGGTGAGAAACGCAAGTTTTACACAGATCTAACTGTAGGCATAGATACACCCGAAGTGATGGCTAAAGATGCATTAAGCATCCAAAAACGAGGGTTCCCAGCCATTAAGGTAAAGTTAGGTACAAACCACATTGATGATGTTGCTCGAATAAAAGCAATTCGTCAGGCAGTTGGTAATGATATTCCTATACGAATAGATGCAAACCAAGGTTGGAACACTATAACAGCAATTGCCATTCTTAATGATCTTGCTCCATTAAATATTCAATATTGTGAAGAGCCTGTCCCTCATTGGAATAATGAAGGTTTGAAGCAAGTACATGAAAAAAGTCAAATCCCTATTACAGCAGATGAATCGATATTTGATCATCATGATGCATTACGGCTTGCTTCAATGAATGCATGCGATATATTCAACATCAAACTTGCTAAATCCGGTGGAATACACAATGCGCTAAAAATAAATGCTATTGCAGAAGGTGCGGGAATGCAATGTATGTTAGGTTCTATGTCCGAAAGCAGGTTGGGGCTCAGCGCTGCGGCGCATTTGGTTTCAGCCCGTCCTAATATTGTTTTTGCCGATTTGGATACAGTTTTTATTCAAACAGAAGATCCTGTGATTGGCGGCATCAGTTATGACGGAGGAAAAATAATATTGTCTGATGATCCCGGACATGGAGCAGATTTCGATCCGGGTTATTTAGAGAATATGGAGAGTGTTTCGATAAGTTGAAATTGGAAATTAGAAAATAGAAAATAGAAAATGGGAGAGAAAAAAAAGAATAATCCTAATTTCCAGTTTCAAATTTGCTCTGCCTTTGCAAAACGATATGAGTCTATCAGATGTTGATTTCAAAAATAGTTCGAGTATATAATGAGTAGTAATAAAATAATCCCAAAGAAAAAGCTATTTGCTTACGCATCGCCGGTTGTTGCCACTGCAATTATGCACATGCCGGCTATTTATATTATTCCGGCTTTCTATGCTAAACATACCGAAGTTACTTTGGCTGCAATTGCTACAGTGTTGTTGTTAGGACGGATATTTGACGCAGTTACAGACCCATTGATTGGTTATTTTTCTGACCGTACTAAAAGCAAATTTGGCAAACGTAAACCGTGGATTGCAATTGGAATCCCAATAGCTATGGTTTCTATTGTTTTCATGTTTATGCCGCCTGCGAGCGCGGGCGTTTTTTATTTTGCGTTTTGGAGTATTGCGATATTTATCTCCTGGACGCTGATAGATATTCCTCATATAGCATGGGGAACGGAAATATCACACGATTACAACGAACGCAGCCGCATAATGACTGCCCGCGAAGTTGCCGGAACAATTGGAGCGGCGCTTTTTATGGTTGCTCCCATTCTTATGCAGCCGTGGACAGGAAATACTGATATTGGACCGGAGGTGATGAGTATCGCCGGTTGGTCTGTGGCGATTTTATTACCAATCTTTATGTTTTTTGCATTACGAAATGTACCTATTGGTAAACATGTGTCAACACATACTGTGAATTTGTTCGATTTTGTAAAATCAGTAAAAGTAAATAAACCATTTCTTCGCTATATGGGTGCCTATATAAGTGAATTAATTGGAATAGGAATATGGCTTGGTACTTTTTATATTTTTACAGATACCTATCTCGGTATAGGAGATAAATTCGCATATTTGATGCTGACAGCTTGGTTAATCCGCATTATTACAGCGCCGCTATGGTTAAAATGGTTGATTCGCTTTGGAAAGCATAAGGTTTGGGGAACAAGTATATTTCTGATTGTTGTGATTGTACCATTGGCATTGTTAATAACGCCGGGTCCCTCTGCCTTTGTACCAATGTTGATTTATATTCTAATATTGGGTTTTGTTGAAACCGGTAGTCAATTTGCTCCAAGAGCTATTTATGGCGATGTAATTGATTACGATACGTTGAAAACCGGTTCAAACAAAGCGGGTTCATTTTTTGCAATTGGTGGTTTAATTGGAAAAGCAGCTTTAGCAATTGGCGGCTCTATGGCTTTTTATTTGATGAGCGCCTTTGACTTCAAGGTTGATGGCGGCAACAGTGATTATCAAAACTTAGGCCTATTTTTGGCGTATGCAGTAGTACCGCCGGTTATACGCTTTGTAGCTTTGCTTACAATTTGGAAATTTCCGATTGATGCCAGGCGACAAGATATTATTAAAAGACGAATTGAAAGTAGAGTTGAAAAATAAAAATGCAGAATGAAAATAAATTTCAAAGCGTGAACCGGTTTATCGAACAGAACTTTGATAAATGGAATATCCCGGGCTTGGCAATAGGTGTTTTGCACAATGGGGAAATGACAACCGCCGGATATGGAGTAACAAATATAAATCATCCACTTCCAATAACTGATGAGACTCTTTTCCAAATTGGCTCGGTAACTAAGACTTTTGTTGGAACTGCTATTATGCGGTTGGTTGAATTGAGTAAACTAAATTTGGATTCAACAATTCAAACGTATTTACCGGAATTCGAAGTAGATTGTGAAACAACATCTGCGAATGCAACAATTCGCCATTTGCTAACGCATACAGCATGTTTTGTCGGTGATATTTTCAGAAGTACAGGCTTAGGTGATGATGCATTAGCTAATTATGTGGCTGCGTTGGATAGTGTGGAACAACTTGCTCCATTAGGTACAACATTCTCTTATAATAATGCCGGTTTTTCAATTCTTGGACGTGTTATTGAAAAAGTAACAGGTAAAACATTTGAGGCTGCTTTACGTGAGCTTGTTTTTGATCCCTTAGGATTGGAAAACACATATCTAACTCCAACAGATGTAATGACTCATCGATTTGTCGTTGGACATCACAAAAGTGAAAACGGACTTAAGGTAGCTCTACCTTGGCAAATTGAACGCTCCGGTTATCCGCAAGGCGGTATAATCAGCGATATCAAAGATGTGTTACGCTATGCTCATTTTCATTTAGGTAATGGTACTCTTGAAGATGGAACTCAGCTCCTTTCTGAAAACTCTATTCAGCAGATGCATTCACCTATAACATTGGTGAGAGATAATGAGTATTGGGGGCTAAGCTGGAGTGTTAAACAAGTTGACGGAGTGAGACAAATATCACACGGTGGTGCAACAAATGGGCAAATTTGTATGCTTACTCTATTCCCTGAACATCAATTTGCAATTGCAGTCTTAACAAATGCACAATATGGTGGAAAGATTACAGAGGAAATCACTGAATATGCTTTAAAGCAGTATATTGATGTAACAATTCCTGAATCAATACCTGTTAAAACATCTGAAAAAGAATTGGCTGCTTATGTTGGGTATTATGAACGTGGATATATGGATGTTGAGTTGTATATGCAAAGTGAAAACCTAATGTGTAAAATAACCATAAAACAGGGGTTCCCAAATGAAGAAACTCCACCTGCATCTTCGCCACCACCAATGAAGATGGCTTTATGTAATAAAGATTGTTTAATAGTGATGGATGGCGAGTACAAAGGAAGTAAACTTGATATCATACGCCGATCAGATGGATCAATTGGTTGGCTAAGGTTTGGTTTACGTATTCACCCACGAGTGGAGAAGTAATTAAGAGTGGTAGAATATAAATATTGTAGATATTTTAATTACAAATTAGTTTTTAGATTGATGAACACTATTGGAGATAACATAATATGAATCATTATTCATTCAGATTAAGTACAACAGTATTATTATTTCTGATAACTATATTAGTTTCAACAATAACACCACAGTCTAGTGAAGATCTATTTCCTGATACACCAGAAAACCGTGTTCTTGTATCAGAAGCATACAAACAGTATCTCGAAATTGATAGGATTCATGGACATTTTATTGAAGTCAATGGTATTAAAATGCACTATCTAGAATGGGGTGATAGCAGTGGTGTTCCACTAATCTGGTCGCATGGATACAGCAGTTCAGGTTTTGAGCTTGGTAATGTAGCAGAATCGCTTATTGATTCAGGTTATCATGTTTATTCTATTACTTACCGTGGTCATGGTCAGACTCAAGTGGAAGATTATAACTTTTCACTTGAGCATATTGCTGATGATATTGTAGAATTAATGAATCAATTGCACATTAAAAAAGCAGTAATAGGTGGTCTTTCTATGGGTGGAGGTGTTTCTACAGCTTTCTATGATAATTATCCGGAAAGAGTAATTGCATTAGTACTGGAAGATGGTGGTGCAGATGTTGTGCAATCTCGTTTAGAAACTGAGTTTTTAGAAATTAAGGAAAAGCTTGAAGGTTATGAGTGGCCTAAAGTTCAAACAGTATTTGATGAGCGATTTTTAGCATATAAATATATTGCAAGTTGGTATTTACCTGGATGGGGAGGTAGCTTCCCCAAAGGGACAGAACCACTATTTCATAGCTGGGTTCGTTCTACTGAAGATGGCAAATTTAAACTTCACTACGATAATGCAAAACTTTTGGGTGATGGATTGCCCAGTATTGATCCGGCACAAAACCATAATGTACCTTTGTTCCATCAATCGTGGAGAAGGATAAATCCTTTTATTACTTACCGTAATTTATCAGTACCGATGTTGATTATTAACCCAACCGGCGATGATTTTGATCCTTCAGCAGATTTTGAAAAATTGCGTGATATGCATCCAAACTTGGTAAAGATTATTGATTATCCAAACACTCCCCATGCTGCGCACCCAATGCGGTCTGAATGGTTTGTGAGGGATATGACTGACCTTTTGAAAAAAATAAAATATTGAAACTAATTTTGCATTGAGGAAAGAATTATGTCATTAAAACTTAATGTCCATCATGAAGAGTGGGATTATACAGTTCCATTTAAAATTACATATGCCGTCTGGAATTCTGTTCCGGCAATAGTTGTTGAACTTCAAGATGGTAATCTTATAGGCCGTGGTGAGGCAATGGGTATAGACTACTTTGACGAAACACCAGCTTCTATGATAGCCCAGATAACTAAGATAAAAAAGGAAATCGAATCCGGTGTATCTCGCCATGATCTCCTTAATCTATTACCACATGGTGGTGCTCGCAATGCTGTAGATTGTGCACTTTGGGATTTAGAAGCCAAAAGAGCTGGCAAGCGTGTATGGGATTTGGCTGGAATTAAACTAAAGGAAATATCTACTGTTTATACAATTGGTCTTGAGGATGAACCATCTGAAATGGCTACAAAAGCTGCTTCAACAAATTTACCTATTCTAAAAATTAAACTTAACGCTGACCGACCTGTTGAGAGAATTGTAGCAATTAGAGCAGCACGTCCTGATGCTACTATCGTTATCGATGCCAATCAAGGATGGAATTTCAAACAACTTCAAGAAGTTATAAATCCACTTAAGAATCTTGGAGTTACTATGATTGAACAGCCTCTCCCAAGAGGAGCGGATGAGGAACTTGAAGGTTACAAATCACCACTCCCTCTTTGTGCAGATGAAAGCTGTATTCACGGAGGTGAAGTAGAGCAAGCATCAAAACGTTATCAGATGATTAATATTAAACTTGATAAATGTGGAGGACTTACCCACGGAATAGAGATAGCAGAGGAAGCCAGAAGACGCAAGCTTGATATTATGGTTGGTAATATGGGAGGAACCTCACTTTGTATTGCTCCTGCATACGTGTTATCGATGCTTGGGGGTAGTTACCACGATTTGGATGGACCTTTATTGCTCAAGTATGATAGGTCTTTTGGTATGACATGTAACGTGGATATCTTTGAGCCACCGGTTAAAGAACTTTGGGGATGATAGAAAGTAACATGAATTTTAAGGAGTGCAATAATGAAGATTTCTTTTTTTAATATAGGTAAGCAGTTAACTTTACTTTTTTTGATGGTTTTTATAACTATACCTTCTTTTGGTGCAGTAGATCCAGACAGTCTAAATGAATTTACTGAGCGTGGAATGAAACTCTGGAATGTTCCAGGTATGTCTGTGGCTGTTGTAAAAAAAGATAAAATATTATTTCAGAAAGGTTACGGTACTACAGCAATTGAAAATGGACAATCTGTAGATGAACACACATTGTTTGCAATTGCATCGACTACAAAGGCTATGGTAGTTGCTGGAATTCTTATCTTAGTTGATGAGGGGAAGTTGTCACTAGATGATCTAATTATCAAGCATATACCGGAGCTTCACTTTGAAGACCCATCACTTACTCAGCAGGTAACCGTGCGAGATTTACTGGCTCATCGTACAGGCTTACCTTCAACGGACTATTGGCCATTCCTTCAGAACACACCTCTGGATGAACAGCTTATACTTTTACAAAAAGTACAGGCATTTGCACCAGTGCGTACCAGACTGATATATCAGAACACTATGTTTGAGATTGCAGGAATAGTGATTGAACGTCTTAGTGGGCTACGTTGGGATGAATTTCTAACAAAACGACTTTGGAAACCAATCGGTATGTTTGAGACCTATAGTACGCGTAGCCAAATTGGTGAAGAGCATTCATACGTAAAACCACACTTTTATTTTGAGAACCAAGTTATAGAGGCAAGATGGGATATCCCTTTAAATAAATCAGATGCATCAGGTTCAGTTTGGTCATCAATTCACGACATGAGCTTGTGGGCTCAGTTTCTTCTTAGCAATGGTGTTACTGCCGATAGTACTAGGCTGATATCAAAAAAGAGTATTGAAGAAATGTTTGAACCACACCAACTTTCTGCTACATATGATTTTTATCCAACTATAGAGCTTACTAAACCCAATTGGCGTAGTTACGGTCTTGCTTGGTTCCAACAAGATTTTCAGGGTAGAAAAATTGATTATCACACAGGCAGCTTATCAGGACTTACTGCTATAATTGGATTGGACAGAGCAAGTAACATAGCGATAATTGCGCTTGGTAACCGAGACCATGCAGAGTTGCGCCATGCCCTACTGTGGGAAGTGATGGATAACAGTATTGAAAATAGCAGACGTGATTGGAATTATGAAGTTTTTGACTTGTATGAAAAACGGGCAAATGAACGAGAGAAAAACTGGGAAGAGACATGTAAAAAGCAAATTAAAAATACAAAAACAAGTCTTCCAATGGATGCTTATCAAGGTAAATACCAAAGTAGTATAATAGGTAATATTATAGTTGAAAAGTCTGACAGTATGCTAATATATAAATCTGAACTTATTGAATTTGAGATGTCACATTGGCACTTTGATACTTTTCTTTTTAAAAACTTACCAATGCAAGTCAAAGACTTCGCTACATTTACAATAGGTATCGATGGTACGGTTAGTTCATTTGAGCTTTATGGTTATACGTATGAACGCATTAAAGATGATGAAACGGATAAATGATTATAGCAAAAAAATATAAATGAATGAGGATATATAATAAATGAAACCAAGAGAGCGAGTATTAGCAACACTTAAACACCAGAAGGCAGATCGTATACCTAGATTTGAAATCTGGATAGATGACATGCTTGAGGAACTTGGTCAAACTGATCCTGTTAGTGCTTATGTGAACCTTGGACAGGATTCTGTTATGATGCCAACATGCAATCCACCGGAGAGCAACGCTTGGAAAGAAGGAATTGATGAGTGGGGGAGAGTTTGGGAAAAAGGTATGTATCATACCGGTGTTTTGGATACTTTGGAAGATATTAAAAAATACAGCCCACCGATGAGTTATATTGAAAAGTATTTTGATGACGTTCGAATAAAAGAAGTCCGTGAAACATATCCAGATCATGCTCTAATCTACGGTACGCATAACGGTCCTTTCATAGCTTCATACATGTCAATGGGTTTTGAATCTTTCTTTATACGTCTTATTGAAGACCCTGCATTCGTGAAGCAATTATTGGATATTCGCACCGAGTGGTGCATTGCAATCTATAAAAAAGCAATTAGTTTAGGGGCAGATGTCGTAGTTATTGGGGATGATTCTGCGGATGGAAGTGGTCCAATGATTTCACCAGATATGTGGAGAGAACACATTCTTCCTTACCATCGTAGAATTGTGGAAGCTCTGGATGTACCTGTAATCTGGCATAGTGATGGCAACACCGAAGATTTATTACCAATGGCTATTGAAGCGGGTTTTTCTGGTGTTCACGGTGTTGACTCGATTGCAGGTATGGATTTAGCCAAGATAAAGGAAAAGTATGGCAAAGATCTTGTCTTAGTTGGGAATTTAGATGTTCGTGTACTATTCGATTCTGATCTTGATGCTGTGCGTGCAGAAGTTGATCGTTGCGTGGCAGAAGGTGCACCAGGAGGAGGCTTCATGATTGCAAGCTGTAATAGCATTTGCGAAGGTATGAATCCAGATGCAGTTGCCGAAATGTTTCGTTATCAAGAAAAAGTTGGTATTTATGATAATTCACTTAAATAATCTGAACTTTATCTTTAAAAAATAAATTACTGTCTGGAACATTACGTTGATTGGATTAGATAAAATGGATAAGAATTTGTTAATGGATTCTGGATTAACACCAGAAGAGATTGAACAGATTGTATCATCTCTAATAGAGTTAGCAACGTTATCACCTTTGGCAAGATGGCGGGAAATTTGCAAAACGATTCTTAAACCAGTAATGCCCATTACATTACACCAACATCTACATAAATGGGCTTTTGAAGATTGGGATGAGTCGGTAGCTCCAGTGCCAGCATGGTCACCTGATCCTAATCAGGTTGCTGAGAGTAATATTCACCAGATTATGTCTGAACTAAATATTGATAATTATGAAGACTTCTATTCATGGAGTATTGAAAAACCAATCGATTTTAATCGTTTAATGATTAATAGATTAGGAATCATCTTTAATCAAGGACCCACAGAGATTCTGAATATAGATAAAGGTGTTGAAAATCCAGAATGGTTTCACGGTGGTAGATTTAATATTGTTGAGAGTTGTTTTCAAGCAGCATCAGATGAAACAGCAATTATATTTGAAAGGAACGATAGTGAACCTGAAAAGTTAAGTTATTCTGAGTTACGTAAAATGGTTGGTAGAGTAACAAATAGCTTGACAGCGCGTGGAGTTAAGCCGGGGGATCGTGTGGCTATAGCTATGCCAATGACAGTGGAAGCAGTAGCAATATATCTTGGCATAATTGCTATGGGATGTAGTGCAGTAACTGTCGCGGATAGCTTCTCTTCCGAAGAGATGCGAGTACGGTTTGAACTAGCTCAACCAGTTTGTGTTTTTTGTCAAGATTACCAGATAAGGCTTGGTAAATTAATCCCACTTTATGAAAGAGTTGTACAAGCTATAAATGCTCCATGTATTGTAATTCCAGCAGAAGATAGCAATCCAATAGATTTACGTCCCGGAGATATCAGCTGGGAAAGATTTCTGATTGATAACTCAACCCTTGAATTTGTTCATGCAAAATCTGATGATGAAATAACATTACTTTTTTCATCTGGTACAACTGGAAATCCAAAAGCTATTCCTTGGACTCAGACTACACCAATAAAGAGTGCTAATGATGCACATCTTCATCACGATATTCAAACTGGTGACGTTTTATGCTGGCCAACCAATTTAGGTTGGATGATGGGCCCATGGTTGATATTTTCTGCACTATTAAACAAGGCAAGTATTGCACTTAATAGTTCAGCACCAACAATACGTAAGTTTGGCGAGTTCGTGAGAGATGCAAATGTTACAATGCTGGGATTAGTTCCTAGTATTGTAAGTGCCTGGCAAAGTAATGATTGTATTCGTGGAATTGATTGGTCTTCAATAAAAGCTTTTAGTTCAACAGGAGAAACTTCAAATACTCATGAGATGTTCTATCTAATGTCACTAGCTAGCTATAAGCCTGTTATTGAGTATTGTGGAGGCACTGAAATTGGAGGAGGTTATATTACCGGTACTGTTATTCAACCAAGTGTTCCTGGTATGTTCTCAACTCCAGCATTAGGTTCAGATTGGCTCTTACTAGATGAGAAAGGAAAACTAACAGAAAGTGGTGAAGTATTTTTCAAACCACCAACTTTGGGATTATCCATATCACTCGTGAATGGCAACCATCATGATATTTATTTTGCAGGTACACCATTAAGCCCTTCTAAAGAAATATTTCGAAGGCATGGTGACCATATCGAAAAGTTACCTGGCGGATATTATCGTGCTCATGGACGTGTTGATGATACAATGAATCTAGGGGGAATAAAAGTTAGCAATATTCAGATTGAAGAAATCCTATCTCTGGAAACAGAAGTGAAGGAACTTGCGGCTGTTGCAGTACCTGCTAAAGGTGGTGGACCGAATCGTCTTGTTATATATGTCGGTTCTGTCGGAACAATTAACAGGGAAACTTTGAAAACAAAATATCAGAAATTGATCCGAACAAAATTGAATCCATTATTTAAAATATTTGATGTCGTTCTCATAAATAAACTTCCACGAACAGCATCCAACAAAGTGATGCGTCGAAAATTGCGTACACTATATGAACAAAAAGAAAAACAAGATGCTGAGGAATAACCATATTGCAATTGTGTAATAGTAATTATGAAGATAGGTGTTAGTTTTACAGAATTAGAATTGTTACACTTTAGGAGAATTTAGTTATGAATAAAAAAAGAGTTCTTGTAACCGGTGCTGGAAGCGGAATTGGACGTGGTTTAGCATTAGGCTTAGCAGAGAAAGGATTTGATATACTTGCCAGTGATCTTAATAGCACTGCTGTTAAAGAAACAGTCGAAATGATTAATAAATCTAATGGAAGTGGGGAATGGTTTGAACTAGATGTCAGTTCCGATGAATCTATTGAAAGATTAGTAAACTCATTTTTAAATCCAGTAGATGTTTTAATTAATAACGCAGGCTTGCAATATGTATCAAAGCTTGAGGATTTTCCACAAAACAAATGGGAACTCCTAATTAATGTGATGTTAAATGGAACTGCTAGAATGACTCGTGCTTTACTTCCTGGAATGAAGGAAACGGGATTTGGCAGAATTATAAATATTGGTTCCATTCATTCAATAGTTGCATCTCCATATAAGAGTGCCTATGTGGCTGCAAAGCACGGAATATTGGGTTTTTCCAAAACCTTAGCGTTAGAGACTGCGGATACAGATATAACAATAAACACAATTTGTCCTTCTTATGTGAAGACACCTTTAGTAGAAGAGCAAATTGCTGACCAGGCCAAAGAGTATGGTCTTAGTGAAGAGGATGTAATTAATGAAATAATGTTAAAGCCAATGCCAAAGGGGAAATTTATTGGTCTGGATGAATTGGTTGGGATTTCCGAGTTTCTAATCAGTCCTACTGCTAGGAATATTACTGGACAAGAAATTGTAGTAGATGGTGGGTGGACAATTAGATGAAACATTCATGATTGATTCTAAAACAGAAAGATGTTACATCATCTTTGGGATATCTTTCTCCAGTAGAATATGAAAAAATCTCTTAATTCACTTACTTTTCTGTTTGCTTTTTGGGGTAAAGATCAATTATTTATTTCCTTTAAATTGAAACATTGTATTTTAATTCGCAACTTAAATATGCGTACAATATATTGAATGCAAAAAACGATATTAACAGAGATTCTATTATGAAAAAAAAATTACTGATTTTATTCGTTTTACTTGCATCATTTACATATTCTCAAGAATTTGACCACTACATGAAGAAGATAGGCGAGTCATCGCTTACAAGTTATGTGATGTACACCGATAGCGATGGAGATTTATATTACGTAAATATTGATGACACTTATTATTTGGATTTAATGAAATATGATGTTGCTTTAGATTCTGTTATTACTGTCAGTAATAATTTTATTGATGATAGACCGAATAGTTCTGGAAATGCTAGGAATGTTGGATTCGGTTCTATTGCTCCAACTGTTACTGGAGATACAGTTTACTGTATGACAACTGCCGGAAGTGGTTCTGGTTATGCTGATATTTTTAGATTAGTCTGTTCAGAAGATACGCTTGAGCATGTTACTCAAATCTGTGGTGAAGCTTATTGGATGATTTTTAATCTTACACTCAGCCAGGATGGAAAATCACTTTACTATATTTCGAATAATGCTAGTGTTAGCAAAAAAGCTCTTTACAAAGTAGATATTGCGACCAAATCATGTAGTAATGTCCTGAGTCTAGGTTCAATTCTTCCAAACGAGGATTTATGCTTTGGTGGAATAAATGTATGGGATGATTATAATAATTTCTACCTTCCAGTTTGGAGTTATAATTATAGAGAAGATGATTTAGCTTTACTTAAAATAAATATTGATGGTAATAATTACTCAGCCGAAAAACTATATTTTACTGAAAACATGGATG
Organism: Bacteroidota bacterium; assembly: GCA_039714835.1. Taxonomy (GTDB): domain Bacteria; phylum Bacteroidota; class Ignavibacteria; order Ignavibacteriales; family Melioribacteraceae; genus SZUA-22. The sequence continues at coordinate 16,869 of JBDLIN010000041.1, forward strand.
TGAGAGGAACTCCTCTGTTTCCTGGATTTAGAAATCATTCATGTTGGTCAGGAATTGGAGCTTCATCAAAGGGAAATATCTATATAGCAGCTAGTAATCATTATCAATCAACTGATGGAAGTGGCGAACATGGAAATGTTGCTATTTACAAATATGATCCTTTAAACAACAAGATGAGTTTTCTAAATGACTTAAAATCAGTCTCGGATTCAGTAAATAATTGGATGGAAGGGGAGAGCCAGCATAAAGTTCATACATTTTTAATCGAAAATTCTGATAGTAAGATGTACTTTGCAACTGATGATTACTACCCAAGTCATTTTATTCGTGGTAGCCATATTTATACAATTGATATAGTGTCAGATGAAATAGTTGATTACAGTAAAACTCAGCAATATATTATGCAGAGAGACTTTTCTGTAATTGAGAATGGAAGTGAACCAAGCTCTACCAGTGGAGTATTTACTGAGTATTATGGAATTAAAGGTATTTCCTTAAATAAAAATTCATCTGGAGATTTGTATGCAATAACATTTGCAAATCCTAACGGAGTAGCTGAACCAGGTAATATAATTAAATACAAAATTGATAAGCCAAATTCAGTTGCTGTTGAAAATAATTCGAAAGAAAAGGAATTTTCTGTTGGAACTTATCCAAATCCCTCAAATGGTATTGTTAATTTTGATTTAAGCACTTTACCTCAAAACGATACCTATCAAATAAGTATTTATAATATTCTAGGAAAGAAAGTATTCAAGCAAACTATTATTGGGGCTAAATATTTTCAATGGGATACGACTGATAATAATAAAAATGAGTTGCCATCCGGGGTCTACCTTTATGCTATTTCCATGCATAAAGCAAAAAATTATATCCAAGGAAAGATATTATTACTAAAATAATAATGTAACTTAACTAAAAAATTAGTTAACTTGTGAAAGGGAAATTAAACATTAGTGCGTAAAGATAAATCGTTTTTTTATAACATTTTCTTTAGGAAAAAGGATGCAAGAAACACTCCCCAAATATTTACAAATAAGTCTTCAAATTATATCGCAGATAAAAAACGGTGATTTAGTTCCAGGGATGCAGATACCATCTGAAAATGATATTATTAGGCGGTATGGGGTAAGCAATACAACTGCAAGGAAAGTGCTTCAAGAAATTGAATTACGCGGACTTGCAGTTAGAGTTAAAGGACGAGGAACATTTGTACGTAATGTTGATACAGATCATACTGTTGAACGTACACTTGGCTCTTTAGCTGCAACTCGATCCGGTTTTGAAGCCAATATGATTAAAGAAGGTTTTATACCCTCAATTAAGTATTTGGATCGAGAAATATTAAATGAGGATATGGAATTCAATCTCAATGGTCATACATTTACTTTAAAAGGGCCAATTTTTAAGATCCGTCGTTTGCGCGTCTCTGATGATATTATCATGAAAGATGATACAAGATATGTTTCACTTAGTATTTGTAAAGATTTTGATAAAATCAATTTTGATGATTATTCGTCATTTTTTAAAATCTATGAAGATCATTATCATTTTCAAGTTACTGATGTAAAGCAAATCTTAACAACTTGTTTGATGTCAGATAATGATTTGGATGTCTTTAATGTTAATACAAAGAAATCTATCTTTAATCTTAAAGGAGTTACCTTCATCAGGAATAATTTGATTTGTGAAATAGAAGAATCTAGATACCGTGGAGATAAATATAGATTCTTTATTAATGTTAATACTTGAGATTCACTTCATAAGTTATCAATCACACTTTAATAAATTACTTAGGTCATTATGGGAAATTTACAATTTTTAGATATTGCTGTAATTCTATCATTTTTTATTGTAATCTTTGGAATTGCTTCTTATTATTCAAAAAGGGCTAGTGAAAGCACGAGTGAATTTTTCTTATCTGGAAGAAATTTACCTTGGTATATTGCCGGAACTGCAATGGTAGCAACTACATTTGCTGCTGATACACCACTCGCAGTTACAGAAATAGTAGCAAAGAATGGAGTAGCCGGCAATTGGATGTGGTGGAATTTAATTATTGGCGGTATTTTAACAGTCTTTTTCTTTGCCCGTCTGTGGCGAAGGGCAGAAATAGTTACAGATGTTCAATTTTCAGAATTTAGATATTCAGGCAAAGCTGCTGCTGCATTAAGAGGATTTAGAGCTTTATATCTTGGTTTGTTAATGAATGCCATTGTTATGGGATGGGTAAATAAAGCAATGGAAAAAATATTCAGAGTTATTTTTCCAGATGTAAATGCTTTTTTACTGGTTGTAATTTTAGTATTTATTATTACAGCTTATGCTGCAGCTTCCGGTCTTGCTGGGACATCTAGAACAGATAGTTTTCAATTTGTTTTTGCAATGATTGGCTGTATTGTTCTTGCAATCTTAGTTGTTAATTTACCCGAAGTTGGTGGAATGGTTGGTATGCAAGCAAAACTTCCCGCTTATGTTATTGACTTTTTGCCAAAAATTGGTGAAGCTGGGGCTGGGGGAATAACAAGTGGAGTTCTTGCATTACCCATTGGTGCATTGATCGTACATATGGGAATTCAGTGGTGGGCAAGTTGGTATCCTGGTGCAGATCCTGGTGGTGGTGGTTACATTGCACAAAGAATGATGTCTGCAAAAGATGAAAGACATAGTTTATTAGCTACTTTGTGGTTTAATGTTGCTCACTTTGCACTAAGACCTTGGCCTTGGATTCTTGTTGGCCTCGCTGCTCTTGTAATTCTACCTCGTGAACAAAGTCCTGAAATCTTACAACAAGAAAATCCTGCTCTTTACCAACAAGTTGTGGAAGTTCATCAATCACAAACAATTATGGAAGAAGAGCGAACCCAAGAATTTTTAAATTTTTACGATAGATATGAAAATACTGTTGACCCAGGTATTATGTATCCAAAGCTCATGCTAAAATATCTGCCAACTGGTTTATTAGGAATGTTAATAGCTGTGTTTCTAGCCGCATATATGTCAACAATTGCTTCACAGCTTAATTGGGGAACTTCATATGTAATTAATGATTTTTACAGACGTTTTATTAAGAAAGATGGCGATGAAAAGCATTATGTTTTAATCTCTCGTATAGCGATGGTGCTGGTAGTAATATTTGCACTTTTTATGACTAAGTATTTTCTTACAACAATATCTGGTGCCTGGGAGTTTATTCTGGCAGCAAGTGCTGGTACCGGAACAGTTTTAATATTACGATGGTTTTGGTGGAGAATTAATGCTTGGTCAGAAATAGCTGCAATGATAACTCCATTTATTATTCTTCCCATTGCAACCTACGGTTATGATATGGTCTTCCCATTTACACTTTATCCAATAGTTGCAGGTACTACAGTAGTCTGGCTTATTGTAACATTTTTAACAAAACCAACGGATGAGGAAACATTAATCAAATTCTATAAAAAAGTACATCCTGGTGGAATTGGTTGGAAACATATTGCTGCTAAACTTCCGGATGTTAAGAGTGATACTGGATTTGGTATTATGTTTTTGAATTGGTTACTTGGTGTAGTTTTAGTTTATGCATCTCTATTTGGAATTGGTAAATTAATTTTTGGAAATTATTTAATTGCATCCATCTTTATTCTTGTTGCTATTGTTTCAGGAACAGTAATTTTTAGAAATTT
>JBDLIN010000042.1:0-20306 GCA_039714835.1 Bacteroidota bacterium
CTGTCAGTTTTGAAATTAAGAGCGTTTCTGACATAAAAAGCATTGCAGATAATAAATTAACTGCAAAAGTAACGGGCGATTTCACATTACGCGGAGTAACAAAAGAAATTACAGCAGAAGTTAAAGCTATGTTTTTGGAGGAAAGCGAAAAAACAAAATCACGAATGAAAGGTGATCTTCTTAGTATTAGGGCCTCTTTCAATATTAAACTATCTGATTTTGGAGTAGAAAATAATGTTATTGGAAATAAAGTTGCTGATAATATTGAGGTAGGATTAAATATGGTGGGAACAAATGCAAAGTGAGCAGAAAACTAGATACTCGATGTCCGCCAATGCCGAAGGCACTCCTTCGGAGAAAGACGGCGGATAAACTGGATTCTAGATACTGGACACTTTGAACTTTATACTTGCTTGCCTCGCAGAATGCGGGGTAACTTAATAAAATAGAATCGGTTGGCTCCTCTATCAGTCCATTCTTTTCTTAAATCGTATTGAACTTAAGGTTAACACAAACACTCCTGTTAAAAAAAGCATTGTTAATTCGAACCAGAGTTCAGGAATTCCTATTCCCTTAAGAATTATTCCTCTAATTATTGTCATAAAATATCTAAGTGGAACTGCGTATGTCAATCCTTGAATAACAACTGGCATATTTTCAATAGGAAATGCGAATCCTGATAAAAACACCATTGGTAAAAGAACAACAAAAATTGCAAGCATCATTGCCTGCTGTTGAGTCTTCGATATTGTTGAAACAAAAATCCCAAGACCAAGAGTTGAGAGGATATATAAAAAGGAGCTAAAAAATAGCAGTGGGATACTTCCTTGTGTTGGAATAGAAAAGATATATCTCATTGCAATTAATACTATTGTTACAGCTACAAATCCTAGAAGGGCAAACGGAATAAGCTTTCCTATTATTAACTGAACCGGTTTAATTGGTGTAACAATTATTTGTTCTAATGTTCCTATTTCTCTTTCCTTTACAATTGCAAGTGAAGTTAAGATTAAAGTGATAATTGATAGAAGCAATCCAACAATGCCAGGAACCATATAGATCCTTGTTACAAGTTCAGGATTATACCATGCTCTTATTTCAGCTTCAACTGTACTGACTGATTTTTGTAACATTCCATACTTTTTCGTTTTTACATTCATCAACTCAACTGAATAATTTGCTATCAGCTTTTGCAGATAACCCGAAATTATTGAGGATTTGTTCCCATCAGATCCATCAAAAATTGCCTGAAGTTTTCCTGTTTCATTTCTTTCAATACTCTTTTCAAAATTATATGGAATCACTATTCCGAGTGATGCTTCACCAGATTCTATAGCATTTTGAAAATCATCATAATTATCAACCCCATCAACGAATTCAAAATATCTATTTCCACTGAATTTTTGTAATAGATCTCTACTTGTACTGGTTCTGTCTTGGTCATAAACCACGGTTGGCACTTTCTCGACATCCATATTCACTGCATATCCCAAAAATATCAACTGTATAACAGGAGCAACGAGAATTATCGCAAACATTTTTGGATCACGTTTAAACTGAAGAAATTCTTTCTTAACTATGTTAATAATTGTTCTCATTGCTTAGGCATTTTTAAGTTTCTTTTTATGAACTATTGTTGCGGCAGTTAATAATACAAATGAAAAAATTAGTAGATATATCCATTGCTGCCAAAAAGCTGATAAGCCCACACCTTTAATAATTATATCCCTTAGAGCTACTATAAAAAACTTTGCAGGTGTTACGTTGGTAATTATTTGAATTATCACAGGCATACTTTCAATTGGAAAAATAAATCCAGATAAAATCGTTGCCGGTAAAAGTGAGACAAACGTTGCTGCTGAAAAAGCTACTTGCTGTGAATCAGAAATAACAGATATTAAAATTCCAATGGACGTTGATGCTATTAAAAAAATTAAAATGCTAATAAACAAAAGCATAAAACTACCTTTTACTACCACGTCGAATAAAATAAATCCAGCAATTAGTATAATGCCCGCATTAATAAAGGAGATCAAGATATATGGAATAAGCTTTCCAAGAATTAGTTCAATCTCTGTGAGGGAAGACACATTAATTTGTTCTATCGTTCCCCTCTCTTTTTCACGCACCAACGAAAGAGATACAGTAATAACAGAAACTACAATTAGTATTACTGCTATCAAGCCTGGTATTAAATAAATAGTGGTTTCAAGATTGGGATTAAACCAATATCGGGATTGAATATCAATCGTAGGTTTTCTCTTGATCCCGCTTCTTGCAGAAGCTTCGTCTAAAAGTTTTTTATTGAACGATGCAACTGCCGCTGTTGAATAGTTTTGGATTATTGCCGCGGTGTTTCCATCTACTCCATCTAGAAGAAACTGAATTTTTGCAGTTTCCTTCTTTGTATAGATTTTTTTTGTGAATCCTTTGGGAATCACTAACACTCCTTTAGCAATTCCACTGTTCAGAATTTCTTTGGTTCTTCTGTCTTCAGTATATGTATCAACTATTTCAAAATAGGATGAACTAGATATTGAATTAACAAAATCTCTGCTGATTGATGTCCTATCATTATCGAATACTGCTAATTTTATATTTTGTACATCAAAGTTAACTGCATATCCAAACACCACGAGAAGGAAGGCAGGAAAGAAGAAAAGAACAAACATCATTCTTTTATCACGTCCTAATTGCTTAAATTCTTTTTTAGTAATCGCTCTTATTCTAAACAGCATTCTTTCTCTTCTCTAATAGATGAATAAAGACATCCTCCAATGTTGGAGTGATCTCGCTTATTCTTTTAATTATAATATCCCCAACTTTAGATAAAATCGCTTTGATCTTAAGTTCATAGTCGGCTTCATCTGATACACTGATATGTATTGTATTACCAAAAATTGACGTGTCAATAACGAAATTTTGTTTGTCTAATATCTCTAATGCTTTAATAACATTGCTGCTTTCTATTTCAATGATTTTGTGATTGATATACTTACTCTTTAATTCTTTTGAAGATCCTTCAGCAATCAGTTTGCCTGAATCAATTAATATAATATTATTGCAATATTCAGCTTCTTCCAAATAATGAGTTGTTACGAATACCGTAACACCTTCTTCTGATAGGTTGTTTATAAGATCCCAAAAGCCTCTGCGAGATATTGGATCAACTCCACTTGTAGGTTCATCTAAAAAAACAATGCTAGGCTTATGAATTACTGCCGTTCCTAGCGCTAGTCTCTGTTTAATTCCACCAGGTAAAGAAGCTGTAAGTGACTTTTCTTTATCATTGAGGTTCGCAATTTCAAGCACCCACTTTTTTCTTTTCTCTAACTCTGTACCTTCCAAACCATAAACTCCACCAAAGAAATCTATATTTTCTCCAACAGAAAGATCGTTGTAGAGTGAAAACCTTTGAGACATATAACCAATATTCATTTTAACTTGATCTGATTCTTCGGCAATACTGTATCCACCAACAACCGCATCACCAGAACTCGGTTGTAAAATGCCGCACATCATTTTAATTGCTGTGGTTTTCCCAGCACCATTGGCTCCCAAAAATCCGAAGATCTCCCCCTTCTTTACATTGAAGGAAATGTGATCTACAGCAGTAAAATCTCTAAATTTTTTAGTTAAATTATTTACTTTTATTGAGTACATGTATTGCTCTAATATATTTTTCTTCCTATTGATTTTTCTAGTCTTACTTTAGCAATTTTATAATCGATATATGATGTAATTAGTTTTGTCTTCGCATCTAATACTTCATTATCTGCATCAATTAGCTCCGTGCTTGTTGCCATTTGTGAGTCATATTTATCTTTAATAATTCTATGGTTCTCTTCCGCAGATTCAATTCTAAGTTTACTAACTTCAACTTTACTTTTTTCGCTTTTTAAAAATAGATAGTTTCTGTAAATCTCAACTTCAATGTTCTCTTTCAATATCTGATTGGTAAGTTGTGTTTGATTATATTGTTGTTGAGCTTGTTCCGCAATTGAAGAGGTTTTCCACCAATCCCAAATATCCCAATTAACACTAAGACCCACCATCCAGAAATCTGTCCATTGATCTCTTAATAAATTAGTACCATCTACCTTGAAATAATTAAATGAACCAAAAGCAGCAATTTGAGGATACCAAGTTGAGTTCGCTGCATCTATTTTTTCTTCTGCTGCTAATGATTGATAGTTATTAGATTTCAGTTCACTCCTCATTTCAAGTGCTTCTTCCAAAATTTGCTCATAATTGTAATCAACAAATTCTTCTTCTAGTTTAGGTGCAGCTATTTTCGTTTTTTCTTCTAGTGAATAGCCAACATTTTTATTTAATACTGCTCTTGAGACTTCAAATGCATTTTTAGTTTCTATTAATTTTGTATGCATTTCTGAAACACGAACTTTTAGTTTTAACAGATCATTTTTAGTTGCTAATCCATTTTGCAAAAATGCTTCTGTATCTTTTAAATACTTTTCTAATGCTTCAATATTTTCTGTTAGAACTTCAACGATTTTTTCCGCTTTATAGAAACTCCAAAATGAAATTTGAATTTGTAGGGCTTTCTCATTTATTACATTAGAATTCTCTATTGCTACTGCCTCTTTTCCATATTCAGCAGCATTTTTTAGGGATAGAAGTTTAAATCCCATAAATAATGGCTGTTCTATCGTAGCATTTGCAAATACTGCATTTATTGGTTCTGCTGATTCAGGAAATAATGGCATATTGAACTGAATGGGAACTTGTGAAAGATGATTATAATTTAAGCCAACCGAAAGCTGTGGATATAAATTCGAACTCATTTCTCCATATTTTGCCTTTGCTGATACTAATGCAGATTTTGACAACTTAATTTCCTTACTTGAATTCAATCCAAGTTCTAGACTTTTTTGAAGTGTCAGTGTTGATTGCTGAGCAAGAACACTTGTTCCCATTAAAAACATTAAAAAATATTTTGTCGTTTTCATTTTGTAATTCCTACTATTTATTTTTCCTTATCAAGGATACTTATAAATATATTCTCTAAGGTTGGTGAAATTATTCGTTTATTATTTATATTAATTTCATTTTTATTGAGTAATTCATTAATTGAAAGTAAATCTTTGTCATGATCCTTGATTAACACATTTAATCTATCCCCAAATAATTGAACATCAAATTCAAAACGATCCTTGATTAATTTATATGACCTTTTGATATCTGTAGTAATTATTTCAAGGACTTCACCAGTAATTTTACTTTTTAAGTTTTCAGGAGTATCGATATCCAAAATCTTTCCTTTATCCATTAATGCTACTCTTGTACATCGCTCTGCTTCATCTAAATAAGGTGTTGTAAGAACGATTGTTATTCCTTCGTTTTTTAATTCTGCAAGAATTTTCCAGAAATCCCTTCTGGAAACCGGATCAACTCCAGTTGTTGGTTCATCCAAAAACAAAATTTTAGGTCTATGAATCAAACTGCAGGCTAAAGCTAGTTTCTGTTTCATTCCACCAGAAAGATCATTGGCTAATCTTTTTTTGAATCTTATAAGATTAGTAAACTCTAGAAGCTCTTTTTCTCTATTATGGTAGTTAGTAATATTGTGGATATTAGCAAAAAATTCAATGTTTTCCTCAACGGTTAGATCTCCATATAAACTAAATATTTGTGATAGATATCCAATGTTTTTCTGTATTTTCTTTCTGTTAAGATGAACGTATGTTCCCATAAGATTTACTTCACCACTTGTGGGATTAATTAATCCGCACATTGTTCTAATTACAGTGGTTTTTCCTGCACCATCTGGTCCAATAAGTCCAAACATTTCCCCAGATTTTATTTCCAAGGAAACACCTTTTACAGCTTCAACATTTTCATAGGATTTATATAGATTCTTAATTACAATCATATAATTTATAATTCAATCTCTACATCTGCAGGCATACCAGGTTTTAAAAAATGATCTGGATTATCAATCTTTATTTTTACGGCAAAAACCAACTTTGTTCTTTCGTCTTTTGTCTGAATATTTTTAGGAGTAAACTCAGCTTCTGGTGAAATGAATACAACTTTTCCTTCAAAATTTTTATCATCGAAGGCATCAATTGAAACCTTAGCAGATTGACCATGCTTAACAAGTGCTAATTCTTTTTCAGTAACATATATTTTAAGTTCAGCCACATTTAAATTTGAAATTTTAAAAAGCGATGACATATATGAAGCGCTTTCTCCTATTTCAACAAAACCATTAACAACTTGACCACTAATGGGTGAAATAATATGACAATCATCAATGCTTTTCTTAATCAGATTTATTGTGGTTTCTGATTTTTTAACATTAGCTTCTGCTCTTTCAATCTCTTCAGGACGAGCTGATTTTATTTTTCTAACATTATGTTTAGCAGTATTATATTTTGAAAGGGCTACTTCATATGCGGTTATCGCATCATCATGCTGCTTTTCGGTTATTGCATGAGAGGAAAACAATTTTTCCATCCTTTCTTTGTTTTTTGTTGCTTGTGTTAGGTTCAATTCAGCTTGTTTTAATACTTCATCTGCTTGCTTTTTATCCTCCTCACGAGCACCTCTTTTCAAAATTTTTAATTGTGCTGTAGCTGCTTGTAATGATGCTTCGGCTTGCTCTAATTGTAATCCTAATTTTTCATGATCAACTACCCCTAAAGTATCTCCTTCTTTTATTGTTTCTCCTTCTTGAACATTAATTTGAACTATAGTTCCTGTAACCTGTGAGCTGATGATAATGTTAGTCGTTTCAATTGTTCCTGATTTCTCAATTAAATCCGAATCATTATTGTCTGAACAGCCTATAATTAACGCTATTAGTAAAAATAACTTAATATAATTTTGATTTTTCATTTCTTTGATTCCGTAATTGATTTATAATATAAATTTTTACCCTTCTCTGTTAGAATTCCATTTATGAGAAGATCGAAAAGAATTTCAAATGCTTCTTTTATAGAATAGCCATGATTTAGAAGAAAAGTTGGATTTATTACTGTCCTTATTGAAGAGAGAACAAGAGCTATTATAATTTCATTTGGTTTATCAACTATACATTTTTCATTTTTACCGGTATTAATGATATTACTCCAAACTTCTCTAATTATGTTACCTCTAAATTCATCAATCTTTTCCCATAAATCCGGGCGATGTAATTGAAGATCATACAACATTCTTTCATCAACAGTTAATGATAATTCAGCAAAAAATTCAGTTAGTGCTTTTATTTTTAGTATTGAATTATCTTCCTTATCTACAATTGAATTAATTTTTCTTTTCACATTCTTTTGGAAAAGACCTACCGCAGCATCAACTAATTTCCCTTTTGAAGGAAAGTGCTTATAAATAGTTTTTTTACTGATTCTAAGCTTTGATGCAATTTCATCCATTGTAATTTTGTAAAATCCGTTTTTTAAAAAAACATCTTTTGAATAATTGGTGATTTTTTCTTTTTCTTTCATAATACCATGGAAACTATTTATGTTTCTTTAGTTTCCAATATAGTGTTTGGAAACTATTTTGTCAAGTTTAGTTTCCACAGTTTTTATTGAATGGATATAATATTTTTTGTCTCTATATCAAACATTTTAATGTGAAGGACTAGTTATGAATTATTTTAATTCTGATTGTTCTACGTATAATAATGTTTGATCACTTGTTATATGATGAAAAATAGATTTCTACAAATGAATAAAGATTTTCAATTTTTCGTATATTTAATTATGTAAGAAACAATATATTTTTGTTCTAGTGAACAACAAGAGGTGGATAAAATGAATAATGAATTTGATGGCACAACTTTCGAAGAAATAAATTCCGAAGAAAAGGTTAAAGAAGCCACCGAGATAGTTGAAGAAAAGCTTTGGATAAAGCTGGAAAAAGCCGGAAGCAAAATTTCATTTGCAAAAGATCTGATTGCACTTTATAAATATTTAGTTGATAATGCTGTAAGCTGGCATAGAAAAGCAATTGTTGTGGGAGCATTAATTTATTTTATTGTACCTATTGATGCGATCCCGGATTTAGCTCCCTTATTTGGATATATGGATGACCTCGGTGTAATAATGGCTACACTAAAATTTTTAGGGAGTGAGCTAATCCCATACTATGATTGATTCTTTCATCATACCTTGTTGAGTTTATTATTGCTTTCAAGGCATATCTAAAAAGTAAACCCTTTTATTTTATCTTATTAATAATGGATACTATATGAATTACAAAGTGGAGAAAAAAGAAAAAATATTTGAAGGTATCGTGTTTGACGTTCAGGTCGACCAAATAACATATGATAGCGGAAACGAGAGTGTAAGAGAAGTTGTAATTCATAATGGAGGGGCTGTTGTCCTTCCGGTTACAAATGATGGAAAACTAATATTAGTTAAACAATTTCGATATCCATTTCAAAAATTTTTGATTGAATGTCCTGCTGGCAAATTAGAAAAGGGGGAAGATCCCCTTACTTGTGCTACAAGAGAACTAACTGAAGAAACAGGTTATACTGCTGAAAGCATTACAAAACTTGGCCAAATTTATACCACCCCCGGATTTTGTGATGAAGTATTATACCTCTATTTAGCTACTAACCTAACCGCTGGTGATCATGATAGAGAAGAGGGTGAGTATGGAATGGAAATATATGAGTATTCATTATCAGAAGTAGATGAGATGATAAGAAAAGGTGAAATAGTTGATGCAAAAACAATTTCCATTATCTATCAATATAAAAGCCGTCTAGCTAAGAATTAGTAAGAAAATCTAAATCAATTTTTTCTAGATTTTCTACTTCTGTTCCAAGAAATCTTTCTGCTATAACTTTAAATTTTTCTGGCAAATCACTAACATAATAATGATGAGTACCTATCTGGTTCGAATCGTTTCTTAATCCCCGACCATTTAGATAAGTTTCAACTTCAAACGATGCTGCTGTCCCGGAATCGATTAGAGCTACATCAGGCCCCATCACTTCTTGAATAAGTTCTGAGAGAATTGGATAATGTGTACAACCAAGTATTAGTGTGTCAATATCTTTTTCTTTTAGTTCATGAAGATATTCTTCTGCAATCAATTTTGTGGCTTTATGGTCAGTCCATCCTTCTTCGGCAAGGGGAACAAATAATGGACATGCTTTTTCGAAAACCTCTACATCATTACTAAGCGTTCTAAGTTCTTTAGAATAGGCTCCATTATTAATTGTTGAATGAGTACCTACTACACCAATCTTCCCATTTTGGGTTTTGCTTAAAGCATACTTAGCGCCAGGTTCGATCATGCCAATTATTGGAATATCAAACTGTTCTCTTAAATCATCTAGGGCAACTGATGATGCAGTATTACAAGCTGTTATTATGAGTTTTACATTTTTATTAAATAAGAATTTAGCATCCTGATTAGCATACTCAATAATTGTTGAATTTGATTTTGAACCGTAAGGAACACGGGCAGTATCTCCAAAATATATAATACTTTCATTAGGAAGAATTGATAATAGTCTTTTTACAACTGTTAGCCCACCAATTCCGGAGTCAAAAACTCCGATGGGAGAATATTTATTAAAAAATTGCAAGTTATGTTAACTCCTATAATAATTCATCAATTGCGTTGGTCAACTCAAGGGAAATTAAATCATGATCTGCTTCGGTAATCCTTTTTCTATTTCTATCTAAAACATAAAACGCACCAACAACTTCATCAGATTTTGTTGCGATCTTTGCAAAATACACTATTAGACCAAGTTCATACATTTTACTGGTTATTTTATAAAGCAATCCTAATTTATCTGGTGCATGGATATCAACAATACTATATTTATCATATGTTTCAAATTGAATTTTAATTTCGCTTCTTCTTTTGAAAAACTTACTTTCAATCCACCATGATTTTGAATGTATCTTTTCAAACTCTTGGTTTAATTGTATTTCATTTCTGACTGCAGAAGTTATACTATTTTTTATTTTATCATAATTAGATTCGTCAACCAGTTTACTAGAATTAGATAAAGTTACATTAAAATTATCAAGCACAATACCGTCTTTTCGTGTAAATATTTTCGCATCATGAATGTTCAGATCATTGATAGCAAGTACTCCACATAAACGGGATAACAGCGACTCAGAATCCTCAGCAATAACTGTTATATTAGTAAAATCACCTTCCTGCTTGAAGAAAACTGAAACATCTGTAGTGCTTTCAATTTCTTTTACGTGCTCATGGATTTCTTCTTTTGTATATAATTGTAAATATCCAATATCATCAATTGACTCAAGATGCGTTTGGATCGCTTGATCATTGGTGATCTCAGGATCTTTTATTTTAGCTAATGTGCTTTCATATAGGAATTCTTCACCTGAAACCATTTCATCTAACATAGCTGAAGTTTTCTGATATAATTCCTCAAGAAGCTCTCCTTTCCAGTTTGTCCAGACAACCGGACTAACCGCTGAAAGGTCTGCGTAAGTTAAAAGATATAGAAGATCAAGCGCTTTTTTTGAAGAAAAAAGGGATGTAAAATTATCAAGGGTTTCGGCATCATTTAGGTTTCGCCTAAATGCAACCTGCTCCATCAAGAGATGATTACGGACTAAAAATGTAACCATTTCTGTGTCTTCTATACCATATCCTAATTTTTGCATTATTGTACCGGATATCTCCGCACCAATAATTTCATGCCCGGAAACACTTATTGGTTTGGCGATTTCATGCAACAATATTGCCATAAAGATGATATCTCTATATTTAAGGCTATCATAGATTTTGCCAAGTGTGGAGTTTTGACCTTTGAGTTTCTCAAGATTTTTTGATGCTATTAAAGTGTGCTCATCGGCGGTATAACAATGATATACACCGGGTTGGAAGAATCCAACCAATTCTCTAAATTCTGGCAGAAATGCACCTAACACTCCAAGTCCATTCATCACACTAAGAGTATCACCAACATTTTGAGGGAGTTTAAGAATTTCTCTAAAAAAAACAGAAGATGAAAGTTCGTATTCCTCGTATTCTTCAACACCCATTGCACTTTCAATTATTAACGCTCTTAGTTTCTGATTAAATCTTGCACTATGAAGTCCTCGGTAATAAAAAGCTCTCATCATTTCTGATACTGTAAAACTTTTCTCCTTTTTCGCAAACAACACATTGTCTTTAATAGAAAAGTCATCATCAAGATCAATAGTTAGAAATTCAGAAATAGGTTTAGTAATTTCTTCTTCGTATCTTTTTACCAATGTCCTTGAAAAGCGGTAAACAATATTTGTAGCAATAAAATAATTGTGCGTGCATTGTTTCCAGTCGTGCTCATTATATCCCATTGAAATTGCAATTTTTTCTTGATCAGCAAACTCAAGCCTATCCTGCTTTCTCTTGTGAATAAGATGCAGCATATTTCTTGTTCTAAGCAAATCTTCATAACTTGTAAGAAGTCTATTAGCTGCTCTAGCATCAACTATATTGTCTTTTCTTAAAATTTCAAGGAATAATTCTGTTTGAGTTATTTCCTTTTGAGTCGATAGCATTGTATTATTCTTAATTAAATAAATCCATTCTACCGTGTGAAAATCGCGTAAACCTCCGGCTGATAATTTTACATTTGGCTCTAAGACTTTGGGTGATTCACCAAATTTTTTGTGACGAAGTTCAATGTCTGCAAAATATTGAAAAATCAGTCGCCTCTTATCTTTTTCTGAAAGCACAGAAAATATCTTGTCAGTCCATTCTTTGAAAAGGTTTTTATTCCCTATCAAATAGCGTGTTTCAAAGAATTGAGTAAATGATGTGAGATCTTCTTCCAAATATTTTCTGATGTCGGAAAATTGTCTTACTGTGTGTAAAACTTCAATTCCCACATTCCATAATGACGTAAGAAGGTCTTGCATTTGCTCTTCTTTTCCACCAACATTATTACAAATGATCATCAAATCAATGTCAGAATAAGGAGATAGTTCTCTCCTACTAAAACTACCCGAGGCAACAAGAACGCAATCCAGCTTTTTATTTGCAAGTGCTCTGTAAATAAATTCTTCAACTAAAAGGCTATAACTTTTGCAAAATTTAAAGGGAGCTTTTTGGAGTTCCTTATTATTAAATAGCAGGTCTCTTTCTTCGAAAAATTGTTGTTTTAAATTAACTGAATTATCCATGTTTTTAAGATTAAATTGTTTGAGTTACAATTTTTCAAATCTCCCTTGAAAGAATCTTAAGTATTTTGGTTCATAGATCATTTTTAATCCCTTAATGTTTTTTCTGTTTTGATAAACAGATGCTATCGATTCAACAGCCACATCAATATGTGCTTGAGTATAAACCCGCCTAGGAAAAGTTAGGCGAACAAGTTCAAGTTTCGGATACCTGTGTTCACCAGTCTTTGGATCACGACCTGCAGAGACAACTCCTCTTTCCATTCCCCTAACACCAGAATCAACATATATTGCGGCAGCGAGAGTCTGTGCAGGAAATTGGTCTTGCGGAAGATGGTTAAGAATTTTTTTTGCATCTAAAAATATTGCATGGCCCCCTATTGGTTTGACAAAAGGCACTCCATGTTTTTCGAGTTGATGACCAAAATATTCTATTTGACCAATGCGGGCACGGATATTATCGAATTCAACCATTTCCTCAATTCCAACAGCCATAGCCTCCATGTCACGACCAGCTAATCCGCCATAAGTATGGAGCCCTTCATAAACAACCACCATATTTCTAGCTTCATCAAAAACTTTTTTATCTTTTGTGGCAAGAATACCACCAATATTAACCATAAGATCTTTTTTTGCACTCACCCACATACCGTCAAAATAAGAGGTGATTTCTTTAAGTATTGAAGCAATGCTTTTTTTAGAATAACCTCTTTCTTTTGTTTTAATGAAGTAAGCATTCTCAACTGCTCTGGTGGCATCAAACCAGAATTTAATTTTGTTTTCTTTACATAATTTATGAACAGCTTTCAAATTTGCCATAGAAAATGGCTGTCCACCAGCCATATTAACCGGCCCAGCCATACTTACATATGCAATCTTTTTAGCTCCAACTTCCTTAATAAGATTTTTCAGTTTTTTAACATCTATATTTCCCTTAAATGGATGTTCATTTGAGGGATCATGAGCTTTATCAACTATCACATCGACAAATGTTGCACCTGCAAGCTCTTGGTGCAGTCTTGTTGTAGTGAAGTACATATTGCCTGGAACAAAATCACCATCTTTAATTAAAATTTTAGAAATCATATGTTCAGCAGCTCGCCCTTGATGAGTGGGTACAAAATAAGGCATGCCGTAATACTTTTTAATATTATCCCGCAAATAATAGAAGTTTTTGCTCCCAGCATATGCTTCGTCGCCAATCATCATTCCAGACCACTGTCTATCACTCATTGCATTAGTGCCGCTATCAGTAAGTAAATCAATATATACATCTTCTGATTTTAACAAAAAAGGATTATAGCCGGCTTTTCTAATTGCCTTTTCTCTAAACTCTCTTGTTGTCATTTTTATCGGCTCAACAACTTTTATTTTGAATGGTTCCGCCCAACTTCTTTTAGCAATTCTTTTTGCCATGTTTAATTCCAACAATATTATTATTAAGATTTATTAATTAAGCGAATAATTTTCTGGTTCATACTCAACTTCTACAACAGAGGATATTCCTCCCCTCACATTGAATTCAGCTGTAAGGTGCATATATCTTGGTTTGCAGACAGCAACAAGATCATCTAAAATTTTATTTGTAACCGCTTCAAAGTAAATACCATCATTCCTAAATGAATTTAGATAAATTTTATAAGATTTCAATTCAACACAAAGTTTATCGGCTACATACTCCAATGTAATTGTCGCAAAATCTGGTTGTCCGGTTTTTGGACAGACTGATGTAAACTCTGGAGCAGTATGTTCAATGAAGTAATCTCTATCTGGATACGGATTATCAAATGTTTCCAACAGATCTTTTTTCTCTTCCATTATTTCCTCATTATTTTAAAAATATTTCATTCTTATTTTATACGGTATCGGGTCTTCAACACCGGCCTGCTGAAATCCTCGTAATCTTAAAGCGCAACTATCGCAGACACCACAAGCATCATCTTCATTCTGATAACATGACCATGTTAAATCCAATGGAGCATTAAGTCGGATTCCTTCTTTAATTATTTCATGCTTTTTCATTTGAATAATTGGAGTAACAACTGAAATTTTTGTGTCTGGTTTTGTTCCGAGATTTACAACTTTGTTAAAGGCATCAAAAAAGTCTGGCCTGCAATCAGGGTAGCCGGATGAATCTTCAAATACTGCCCCCATAAAAACCGCTTCAGCATTAATAACCTCTGCCCAACTGACACAAGCCGTAAGTATGTTTGCGTTTCTAAAAGGAACATATGATGTTGGAATTTCTTCAGATTCAAGATCGGCTTTTGTTACATTTATATTTGTATCGGTTAGGGAAGATCCGCCTATTTTCGACAAATGGTTGAAATCTATTATAATGCTATGACTAGCTTTATAATAATCCGCAATATCGCTAAAAGCCTTTAATTCTCGACTCTCTGTTCGCTGGCCGTAATTAATGTGCGCAAGAGCAAGGTCATATTTTTCGTTTGCTAAAGCAGCTGTTACACAGCTATCTAATCCGCCGCTGACTGCAACTACTGCTAGTTTTCTGCTATCCATTTTGAACTTCTTCAAATAGTAAATCAAAAATTACTAAAATATTGTGTTAAATATCTCATAGTGCACAAAGGACCATTCTCATTAAAAATGAAAGCTAAATAAAACATATTTTATTATGTTTAACAATAACAATTTAATAGGCAAAAAATGAATTATACAAAACTAGGTTCAAGAGGACCACAAGTATCAACTGTTGGTTTTGGAGCATGGGCAATTGGTGGAATGAACTGGGGAAAAACAGATGATGCTGTTTCACTAAATGCTTTACACAAAGCTGTGGATGAGGGTGTAACATTTATTGATACTGCGGATGTATATGGTTTCGGACACTCAGAAGAATTAATTGCAAAATTAATCAAAGCGCGTGGTAAAAATAATATAATTATTGCAACGAAGGCGGGAAATGATTTTTATAATGCTACTTCTGATGACGATAATGGATACGGAGCTATAAAACAAACTTATACTAAAGAATATATTGTTTTTGCAGCTGAGCAAAGTCTTAAACGGTTGGGGGTAGAGTCTTTGGATATTCTACAGCTTCATAGTCCTGACCTAAACAAACTTGAAAGAGATGAGCCATGGGAAGCATTGGAACAGCTAAAAAAAGATGGTAAAATCATTCATGCTGGTTTTAGTATTCAATCTTTCAAGGAAACCGAACATGCACATTTGCTTGATGAACACCATGATTTAATTGACTCAATTCAAGTAAGATATAATTTGTTGGAACGCGAAGCAGAAAAGGGGCTTTTTCCAAAAGCTGAAAAGTATGGAATCGGAGTTATAGTAAGAATCCCCTTGCTTTTTGGTTTTCTAACTGGAAAATTCACTAGACAATCGAAGTTTGGTGAAGAGGACCACAGAAGCATGAATTTATCAACTGAAAAACTAGACAATTATTTTAAACAACTTGATCAACTTCAACCGCTGTTTGATGCGTATCCTGATCAAAGTATGGCACAGATCAGTCTCAGGTTTTGTATCACACATCCAGCTTGTCATACCGTAATACCAGGTGCTAAAACAGATGAGCAGGTTGAAGAAAACTGTTCGGCTTCTGATTTAGGTCCTATACCTAATAATTTAATTCCAGATGTGATATAATAAGTTTTTTAGGATTTGTTTATGAATTCAGTAAAATGGGGAATTCTCGGTTGCGGAGATGTAACTGAAGTTAAAAGCGGACCAGCATTCAATTTGGTTGACAATTCTGAATTAATCGCGGTAATGAGAAGAAACGGTAGTCTTGCTGAAGATTATGCGAAACGTCATAATGTTTCCAAATGGTATGATGATGCTGACTCCCTAATCAACGATCCAGATATAAATGCGGTCTATGTGGCAACACCTCCCTCTTCTCACAAGGAATACACTATTGCAGCAGCAAATGCTGGAAAGCCTGTCTATGTCGAAAAACCAATGGCAATGAGTTATCACGAAGCAAAAGAGATGATAGAGGCTTGTGTTCACTATAAAGTAAAACTTTTCATAGCATATTACCGCAGGGCATTGCCGAGATTCCTAAAAGTAAAATCCTTGCTTAATGATGGTGCCATAGGTGATATCAGATTTGTAAATGTCCGTTATTATGAGACGCCGCGGGAAGATGACATAGATGGAAATCTTCACTGGCATACAGATCCTTCAATTGCTGGGTGTGGTTATTTCTGCGATCTTGGCTCACACATTATTGATCTGATTCAGTTTCTGCTAGGAGATATTGTTGAGGCGTCTGGGCATGAATCCAACCAAAATAAAATTTACCAAACCGAAGATATTGTAAGCGGAGAGTTTCTTTTCGATACCGGAATTCATGGGGTAGGGGTTTGGGCTTTCAATGCCTCTGAAAACAAGGATGAAGTTGAAATTATGGGATCAAAGGGAAAGATCACTTATTCTACTTTTGCAAACAATCCAGTTGTATTATATCGCAATGGAACTATCGAAAAATTCAACATTCCACATCCTAAACATATACAGCAATATTTAATTGAAACTATTGTTAATGATCTATTGGGAAAGGGAAAGTGTCCCAGCACAGGGGAAACTGCTATTAAAACCGCTTGGGTAATGGATAAGTTATTAGGAAGAATATAGTTAAAATGACTTATAGGGATTCTTGAACACGCTAAAAAGGATTTCCACTTTTTGCATAAGATTCCGTGCAAAAACATCACGGAATGACATATGTTTTTGTTTATTTATAGCATTCTAGAAATTTTCCGCATGACATCTCCTAACAAAACAGACTATAGAAATTCATATATTATGTTTTAGTTTCAATTAATTATAACGGCTTTTTATAATGAAAAAATATTCTTTCTTGATATTATTTTTACTGCTAATCAATTCATCAGTATACTCACAACTTGATACAGTTAAAGGAGGCTGGCCTTTTCCTCCTTTTAATCAATCACAACCAATAAGCGCTACTTTCGCAGAATTTAGAAATACTCTTTCTTCTGATCATTTTCATAATGCTGCCGATGTACCTGAACCTGATGGTAATCCATGCTTTCCATCACTTGATGGTACAGTTTACTCTTTGACTCCTGACGGTTCTAATGCATATATTCGTATTGCTACGAAAGTCGGCAGCAAATGGAAGCATTTAACTTATCTTCATATTCGTCCCAATCCATCGTTATCATTAGGTGATTCAGTTAAGCAGGGTGTTACTCGAATTGGTACTGTTGTGAGTGGAATGGGACATGTTCATTTAATTGAGCGTGAACTTGGAAATAACATTAATGATAATATGGTTGAAATAAACAATCTTAGGAAAAATGGTGGTTTAACACCTTATATTGATACATGGGCTCCAGTAATACACGAAAGCAGTTTAAAGTTTTACGTAAACGCAACCTCTGAAAGACTCCAGCATGATCAGCTTTATGGGAAGGTCGATGTCCAGATAAAAATTGAAGAGATAAACGGAAGCACCTCCATCGAACGAAATAATGGAACTTATATTGCCGGTTACAGAGTGTGGGATGAAGCAATGTCACAAATAGTTTACGAACCTGATGATGCTGGTATAAAATATCGATTTGACTGCAAACCTTCTAATTCTTATGTTCATAATACTTTCGTTAAAAATGTAGCAACCTTGAGTAATCCAGTATATTGGCTTACCAACGGTGATGGCGCGGATTATATTAATGATACAAAGGTTGTTGGTGATAATTATTTTGATGCGTCGTCTCTTCCAAGCGGCAACTACCAATTAGAAATATTTTCTGAAGATACTCGTGATAATAAGACAAACAAATTTTTCCCGATAACAATTGTTGATCCAAAACCCACAATACCACAAGTATACACACTTGTAAACACAGACGGTAAGAGTGGTTTAAAAATTCAATGGAAAAAGAATAGTGAGTCTGATATCGTTGGATATAGGCTATATTATTCAGCAAATTCTGAATTAACAGATTGGCAGTTGGCTGCAGATGAATCACAGTTGACAAACGAAATTAATGAGTATACAATTTCTTCCCCTTCGGAATTTGTTGTACCTCCCGTGAGTCAAGTATATTTCTTTGCTTTCACAGCTATTGATAAAATTGGACAAGAAAGTGATATGAGTGATGTTTTTGTTCGCTCTGATTTAAGCGATGGTATTGATCTGACAACTGCATTAATTGTTAATGCTTTTCCAAAAATGAATGAAGAAGACGATAGAGAATCTCACAATTATACTGCTTCATATTTTGCTGCTTTGTCGACCACAGATTCGATGATTATTTCTTCAGCTTCAAACAAAGCTTTCTTAGACAACATAAATGACATTACATTTTTACAAAATTACGATCTTGTTGTTTGGTATACTGGTGATAATACAAATCATGTGTCAACCATTCAAGTAAAAGAGATGTTAAACCTTGCTCAATATTTAGAGGGGGGCGGTAATCTGTTTATGTCGGGTTCTAAAATTGGTTATGATCTTGACTTTAAGAAAACTAATCTTCCGGCTGACACACTATTTTACCATCATTATCTAAAAGCAAAATATGTATATGTTGGGGATGATTTTATGAAGCCGGTTGTTGGTGTAAACAATACTCTGTTTTCAGATGTTACGCTAAATTATGGTCAAGTTTCTGAAGAAAAGTATCCTGATGATATAGACCCAATTTACGGAAGTGAGGTGCTGTTAAATTATAATCAAGTGAGAAGTGACTCATCAACATACCGTCATGCTGGTATTGGTTTTAAAGGAAAATTTAGAGATAGCGATATCGAAGGTGCAATGGTATATACTTCTTTCCCGCTTGAAACAGTAGGTTTGTTGACAGAACAGCAGGTATTCTTTAAGTCACTTCTTGAATACTTTGACATGATTACCGATGTAGAAAAAGAATTTGATCAACTCCCAAACGAGTTTCGTTTATCACAGAATTATCCAAATCCTTTTAATCCAAGTACAACAATACAATATTCCATACCTTCCACCAAAAGTCCCCTCCACCGGAAGGGATTTAGGGGTGGGTTGGTTACTCTAAAAGTATATGATGTTCTCGGACGTGAGGTTAAAACCCTTATAAATAAAGAACAAAAGCCCGGAACATATCAGATTGTTTTTGATGCGCAAAATCTATCAAGTGGGATTTACTTTGCAAGATTGACAGTCGATGATCCGGTAAATGGGAAACAACAATCTTTTAATAAAACAATAAGTATGCTTTTGCTGAAATAATTTTTTAATTGTTAGATAGGACGTTTGAAATGAAAAATTTATTAATAATAATTTTACTTATCAACTCTGTGGTTTTTACTCAATCGATTAACGAAAATTATAAGGTTGAAGAAAAAATCAATGGTGGCAGTGAGTCTGTCGGTGTGTTTAATACTGTTGAATACTCTGTCGCTGATAAAAATGGAAGCATCCTCTATAAAATCACTAATCAAACGGACTACGATATTCCTTATTCTCATCTTTATGCTTTTGAAAATGGTGGTTCTGTTTTAATTAGTTCATTTTACGGCATGTTGACTTTCTACAACTCAAGCGGGACAAAGATTACTGATAAAATGATTAAGGAAAATGTAATTGGTGAGTATGAAAGAAGCATTAAAGCAGTTGTTGATAATAATTCACTAATAATACAATTCGGAGAGCTGAATGATAATTTTTCAACAATCCAAAAGTACGGTTTTAATGGTCGGTTAGTCTCATCAATAAAAATTGAATTAACTAATATTAACGGGTTAGCATATTCTGAGAAACTTGGTCAAATTTATTTGTCGCATGTTGAGTGGAATAACGATGGAAGCGCTGATAAGAAAGTTTCTCTTTTTAATGAAATTGGTCAGGTTCAAAAACAGTACGATGCGTTTTTTGATAAAGGATTCTTTACTGGTGATAATCGATTTGTCGCCTTTTCAAATAAGACTTTGCTGACAGTAAATACTGAAAGTTTGGAGGTGATATTTAAAAACAAAGCGAATGATAATGAAATGTTTTTAGATATTACAGTATCAAAAGAAAAAATTGTTGCTGTATCAGCAAGACCTCCCAAGCTTCAAAATGGCAAATGGTATTATGAGGATCCAACAATATTGAAGCTCGATAATTCAGGTAAAATTATCAAAGAGAATAAAATTGAAACAGATCTTTTTTCTGATTATGAATTTACTACA
>JBDLIN010000043.1:0-20226 GCA_039714835.1 Bacteroidota bacterium
ACAAGTTGCGCGAGAGAAAAAATATTTAATGCAGAATTAATCCAACCTCCAGTGGCTACAATGCAGTTAGGCCCATCTATTTTTCTGTCTGATTCTTATTTTGAAAATATTGATGCAGAAGAGGGAACACCGGTAAGAGTTGAAATAAATAATAAAATCCATGATTTAAGAATTTATAGGAATTTTGAAGAATTACCTAAAGTTGGGTTGCACTATAAATATCGGGATTATTTTGGAATTAACTATAAAGATACTATTCAAATAAGAATTGTAAAAATTAATAATAGGGATACAGAGCTTACTCCAAAGCCGATCAAATTTATTGTAGAAAACTATTCGGGGGATTTGAATGAATGGAACAATTATGCTTTTGGTGCCCCTCATGGTGATTGTGATAATGAAACTGGCGCTATTGTAAAAATAGTTTCTGAAAAATACGGAATCCCTTCTACAGCTGCGTATGGCTGTCGTCTTTCATATCGTGGAATTTGGTATGACTGTAATCGTCCTTTAATGAAAGAGCCTAAACCATCAGGAAAAGGTGTTATTGGTGAACGTCATTGGAATGAAAAAGCAATGGAAAAATATTCTGTATTTCAAGATAGTGCTTGGTCAAATAGCAAATTGAAATATGGAAAGCGTTTTAAATTATTTACAAGCTTTCATGGACATGACCTGACAGTTAAACTTCCAGATGGCAAGAAAATTCAAAGACCAGTTATTGAAGGTATTGGAAGTGGATTTACAAAAAATGAATTACGTAAAATTAAAAAGTTCTATTACAGAAATAGAGATTCCTATTATGAAAATCCTCCAGATCTATATTTTGGAAATCTTCCGGAAGATTTAGAATACGAGTATAAAGGTGTAAAACTTAATTTCTTTTACTCTGGACTAGGTACAAGAACTTATGGAACTTTAAGAAGTGATATGGCAGAACACATTTTACATTTTGAAACTCCAAATTCGATGAGAATAAATCCTGAAATCCAGCCTAAAACCGCAAAATTATTGAATGACATTTATCAGTTTGTAAAAGATTCTATTTTTGCACAACAGAAACCGCTAACATTAAAAGCATATAATTATTCAGTACCAAAAGATTTTAATAAAAAAGCTAACTTAAAAGGAGGAGAGTTTTTATTTGGTGCTCCGGATGGTTTTGGATGGAATTCAGAGCGTCCACAGAATAAAGTTACACTTTCTCCATTTGAAATTGATATTTATGAAGTTACTAACAAACAGTATTGTGAGTTTTTGAATAAACAATTTGCTTCAAATGAAATTGAAGTTAATGAAGGTGAAGTCTTTTGTAAAACTAATTCAAACTTATTGTTCAAAACAAAAAAAGCAATAACGTTTAGTGAAATTGATTTTGATAATAATAAATTTTCTGTTGTATCTGACCGTGAATATTTCCCAGTTGTTTTTGTAACATACTACGGTGCTAAAAAGTATGCAGTTTCAAGAGGGGAAAGACTCCCAACTGAAGCTGAATGGGAGTACGCAGCTTCTTGGGATGGTAAAGAAAAATATTTATTTGGATATAAAGAAAATGAATCAATAGAAAAATATTCAAACTATGAAGATAGCTATGACTATTTTGAAAGAGAAAAAGTAATTAAAACAACTCCAGTTGGCTACTACAAAAAATCATCCCCATTTGGTGTTAAAGATATGAGTGGAAATGTGTGGGAATGGTGTTCCGACTACTATCAATATGATATTCATAAAGTTTATACAGGAAAGAAAGCTGCTAATCCAAAGGTTACAAAAAAATCTACAATGAATGTAATTAAAGGTGGAGCTTGGAATACTGAGGGTTCTGTTACTTCAACTACTAAAAGGCTTGGAATAAATCCTAATGCTGCTCTGATCAATCTTGGATTTAGGTGTGTGAAAATGAGTAATAATGAATAAACTCTTTTTAAAAATATCGATAATATTAGTATTAGCTGTATGTATACAAGCAAAAGCGGTTTCTGAAAAAGATGTAACTACCGCAGCATCTAATTGGCTGTTACAGAATGAGTCCTTTTTGCATTATGGAGAATTTAAATTATCAAGTGAGAGATTCAGTATAGATTCGATTGTCCCAATAAATGATTCATCAAATAATTTGGTGATGTATGTCACTAATTTGAAGCCAATTGGTTTTATTCTTTTTTCAACTGATGAAAGACTTAAACCAGTAATCGGATATTCATCAGAGAGAAATTTTAATTTCGAGCAGTATTCTGAAGACTATTTCTTTAGTGCTATAATTAATGATCTTAGTGAAAACCTTTATAAGATAAGAAACAGCTCTGAAAGAATAGATCAAACTTCAGAAAATGCTTCCAAATGGAATTGTTTATTACAGAACTTATCACCAATGCAGTCATCAATGGAAACAAACGAGATTTATGGTCCTTTCCTTGAATCTGATTGGGGACAAGGAAAGGTAAACGGAAGACCAGTTTATAATTATTATTCACCAAACCAATGGCCGGCTGGCTGTGTAGCTACTGCAACAGCTCAAATTCTAAATTATTATAAATGGCCCAAACAAGGAGTGGGGAGTAATAGTTATTCTGACGAAGGGACAAACCACTCTGCAAATTTTGGAGAGACATATTATGATTGGGCTAATACACTTGATCAATACGAAACTATTCCTTTTAATATCGACAATCAGAAGGCTGCCGGCTTGTTGTCATATCATTGTGCTGTGGCATTAGAAATGGATTTTGAAGAAAATGGTTCTACAGCTAGTACAACAGATGTCCCTTCAATATTACACGATTATTTCAGAGCAAGCGGACATTATAAAAGTGAGTCATCAACTGGTTTTTGGACAGAGATGAAAAATAATATGCTGGATGAACGTCCGGCAATAATTTCAATCAAAGCATCATCAAATAATGCAGGACATGCTGCAGTTGTTGATGGATATTTTGAAACGAATGATTATTATCATGTTAATCCTGGTTGGTATGGCAGTTCAAATGGATGGTATGATATCTCTGATTCTTGGTATATGAGTGGATACGATATTGTTGTAGGAGCAGCAAAAGGTATTGTCCCATCTCCGCAAATAAATGAAGCGGAACGTGTTTCAGAAACAAGCTTCTTAGTTTCTTGGAGTACAAGCAGATACCAAAAAGCTGCTTATTACGAATTACAGCAGGCGCGTTCAATTTCTGGACCTTGGACGTCAGTATCTAATAATATAACTGATACTACTTTTGCTATAACTGATACTGATTTGAATGCCTATTATTACAAAGTAAGAGCAAACAGAGATAGTATCTGGTGGGATTATTCAGAAGTTAAAAAAGTTCAACTTGGAACGGAACGACAAATCACTTTTCAAGTAGATATGACCTATAGAGAATTAGCAGAAGGGGAGAGCATTGTAATTCGTGGCAACATACCTCCTTTAGCCGGCAATATTAATAGTGATGCGATGATTGATTCAGATTCCAATAATGTGTATAAATTAAGTCTGAATTTCGATTATGACCATGTTGGCAGTACACTCCTATATAGATTCTTTATAGATTCACCAGATGGATTGATCCCCGAAAGTAGCAATAGAGAGCATGTAATTACTATCGATCCCGTTCAAGTTTTACCTTTAGTTTACTTTGACAACATAGTTGGTGTCGATGAAGAGATTGCTGATATTCCAAATGATTTTAAACTTGAACAGAATTACCCGAATCCATTTAATCCATCAACCACGATCAAATATTTAATACCAACAGTAGAGCGAAACGCTGTTTCGCTCCAAAAAAGTGAGCGATTCAGCGAATCGCCTGTCCGTCCGACAGGAGGACTCTACAAAGTATCACTGAAAGTCTACGACATTCTTGGAAGGGAAGTAACAACACTTGTAAACAAGCAACAATCAGCTGGGTCGTATGAAATAACCTTTAATGCAGAAAATATACCAACAGGAATTTATTTTTATCGATTAGAGATTCTAAATGAGTTCAATGGATATTCAGATAAACTAAATATTGGAGAATTCTCGCAATCAAAATCAATGTTATTATTGAAATAGAAATTGAATCCCGATAATTCGGGACGAAATCCCGCATGGCGGGACAAAAAAAATGATACTAATTAAATAACTATTAACAAATTAAGGAGATGTACTATGAGAAAAGTACTTTTTAATTTAATCTTAATCGCACTATTTTCGTTACCACTCTTTGCTCAACCTAGCAATTCAGTTGTAACTGAAATCGATTATTTCAATGCACTCAGATATACAGGTGCAAGAAATACTGCAAGAACACCAGAAGGATATACTGTTGTAGCTTACGAACCAAGTTTTGATGGTTATACAAGTGGTCAAATTTGGTATGCATATTATAACAAAAGTTTTGGCTCATGGGATATTTCTGAACTTAGTAGTACTCCAACTGACCAAACTGGTGTGCCAGCCCTTATTGCTGATGATGCGGGATTTATTCATGCTTCTTGGAAAGAGAGAATAACTATGGATTCTGGTGAAAGACAATTAATGTATTCAAAACTTACATTCACTGATGAATTTTCCTATACATGGTCTACTCCAGAAAGAGCAGATACATTTACGTATAATAATCCTGGAGTTAATACAATTAACCTCGATTCTGACGAGAACCCATTTATGCTTTATTCTATTTGGAATACTGGTTCTACTTATGATGCAAATATTTATTCTACAAATCTAAAAAGCGATGGAACTTGGGAAACAAATAATTTAACTTCAGTTTTTCCTACTCCAAACGTTCTACCTATTGAATGGATGGATGTAAACCTTGCTGCTGGTAGTGATGGTGAGATGTATGCTGCATGGGAAGACAAGCCTACAGAAGTTGTAAATCAATATGAAATATTGTTCTCACACTATGTCCCTGGTGCTGGTTGGTCAACACCTGAAATAGTGACACCAATATACGATGGTGTTGGAGTAGATAAATATGATGATGGTTATACTCCTGCGGATGGTGCGGTATCAATTTATGAAATGGGTCCAGCAGAATATGAATTAGCTGGATACACTACTGTTCTTTACAATGAAACCGCAACCTCTAAATCTATAGTATCTTCATTTAATCCATACTATGCTTTTCCTGAAGCAATTCAACAACAGTATCTAACTGATGTAATAAACTTCTTTGGAGTAACTGCAACAGATTCAATTCTACTTGTTGATGATGATAACAGATATAACAACGAAGGTGTAGTAAAACAAGCCATCGAAACACTTGGAATTCCATACAGAACTTTCGATTGTGGTGATAATGAGGGAATGGCAACAGATATTCCTACCTATTCAAATGATTTATCTGGCAAAAAATTAGTTATCTGGTTTACTGGTGATGAATATTCGAACTTGGCATTTTGGAATATTGCAGATACTCTTAATGAAGAACTTAAAGCATACTTGGATGATTCAGGTTCTCAACTCTTTGTGGTTGGAAAAAGCTGGATGTATGATAAATACGGTAATGCTCCAGATACTCTTCATGCCGGTGATTTCGTATATGATTATCTTGGTATAAGTGAATATAATGTCCAGTCATGGACAGATGATGGAAATAAAGGTGTTCCTCAATTAGAGAAAGTTGATAATACATTGGGAGTTTCAACAGTTGAAACTATTGGCTGGGCTAATAGTGGTACTCGTCAAGGTGTACCTTCAATAGCTACAGACCCATCTTACAAACTACATATGGTTTATAAAGATGATTCAGATGGTACAATCAAATATCAGAATTATAGTGAAGGTACTTGGAGTGATGCAATGAGAGTAGATGCTTCAGCAGATACTGCATTTGTTGATCGTCCAAATATTTCGATTGATTCTAATTATGGCGTATATATTATTTGGAGACAAGAAACAGCAGCAAATATATATAATGTATTTTATAAAACATCTCCAGATGGTGGTGTAACTTGGAATGATCCTGTTCAACTAAGTACTTCTTCTTATGTAGATGGTGGTGGTACTTCTACATATCGCGCAACAATAGGTCATAAAGTGCGTCAAGCAATTGATGGTCGCTTTGATGGAGGTGCCGATGTAGTTTGGGTTGAAGCAAGTGAAGCATCTTCAATGGGTTATTATATTATGTATGGAAATATTCCTTATGTTGGAACAGTAACTGATGTTAAAAACACAAATGAGATCCCAGCTAAATTTGAACTTGGACAAAATTACCCAAATCCATTCAATCCGAGTACAACATTTAATTTCTCAATACCTAGTAGAGAATATGTTACACTTGCAATCTATAATTCACTCGGAGAAAAAGTTAGTGATGTAGTTCGTAAAGATATGCAGGCTGGAACATATGAATTTAATTGGAATGCTAGTAATTTGACTTCTGGTGTTTATTTCGCGAGATTAACTGCAGGAGTAAATGTACAAGTAAGAAAAGTAATGTTACTGAAATAAACTAGTCTATGGATATCAGATGCTTGATGTTGATTTAAAAGAAGAAGACCAATCCCGCAAACGAGATTGGTCTTTTTTTATATCCTTTAACAAAATCTCTTAATGATGTCTTTCATGGTGAACATCAACTATTCTAGCAACTTTTGAAAGTTTTGCCTGAAGATTCCTGACTTCCAATTCAAGTTTGTAAATCCTATAAGATTCAATCGATTCTGAACCGCCAAGTAGCCAGTTAATATCACATCCTAATCTCATAAATTTAATAAGTATCTTTGATCCGGGCTCACGATTGCCGCTAATGTATTGCTGTAACTGCTGCGGGGAAATATCCATAGCATCAGCTAAAGCTTTTAATGTGTTGTATTTCCTCTTAGCAAAAATTCTAATCCTCTCACCGATACCATCTTTTAGCTTATCTTCATTAAATAAATCCAATTCTATTGGATGGCTATCTTTAACAAAATTCAACTCATATTGATATGATTCAATAGCAGCCAAAACTGAATTGTAAAGATCATCATCAAAATGTTCATCAGTTTCTAATAAATAGGAGAGAGTTTGCGTTTTTATCTCAAGCTTATTAGCTATCCAATTGTGACTAATATTAAGTGAGTTTAGCTTATGGTTTATTTCTTCACGTTTACTCATAAAACTATTAAAGTATATTTTTGATAATTACTTAAAAGAAAAATAATAAAAATTGGAGAATATAAAAAGAAAAAGCCCGGTATAACCGGGCTTTTTTGGAGGAGATGTACTTCTATATTATTTCAATAGAAGCATCTTCTTAACTTCAACTTTCTGATCTGCTTGAAGTCTGTAAATATAAGCACCACTTGCTAATCTACTTGCATCGAAATGTTTGTTATAGAAACCAGCAGCCATACTTTGATTGTCAATTAATCTAGTAACAACTCTACCAAGAATATCATAGATAACTAAATTAACTTTAGCTTCAGAAGGTAGTCCAAACCGAATAGTAGTAGTAGGATTAAATGGATTTGGATAGTTCTGATCTACGAAGAATTCTTTTGGTATTAAACTTTCACCATTGACATCAGTATAAGTGTCTTTTAATGTAACAAGAATGGTATCAACACTTGCAATGATTCCTTCACCACTAACACCACTAGTAGTTCTAAGTGTTAATAATACACTTAATGAGTCAGTTCCTGTGAGGGCAACTATATCAATAATATCTTGTCCTGATACAGTAAAGGTTGTATCTGCACCATTATTATCAGACATTTCTAATACTAAATCTGATCCGTCAGCTGGACTCAATACAGCAAATTGATAGATCAAAGCGTCACCATTTAAGTCAACTGCAGGATGCCAGCTAAATACTTGGTCTGCCGCTGGATCAGAAATTTCTAATACACCACCATCAAGAGCTTTTGTTTCATCTGTAAAGAAGAAATAAGGTGATGGAGGAGCAAGAGCGCCTTGTTCAAAGTCAGAAAATGCTCTAGGGGATGCTTGATAACCATCTAAATACTCAGTAGATGAAGAAGAGTATTGACCAGCTATAAATGTTAAATTAACAGGCCAAGTTGGTTCTCCAGGCTCAAAATCAAGAACATCCTGATCTAAATATGCTACAAACTCTTTATAACCATCTGTCAAATCGAAAGTTTTACCATACCCACCGGAATCTGGCCATGTTTCGCCTTCAACTTTTGTAACAGCATTGATTTTTAATAATGAGCCTTCATATTTTTCACCATCAGAAGTATATTCATCAACTGTTAATACTAATGGGGCTGGAATAGTTGCAGTACCTAATTCAAAAAATTCAGTAGCATAAATTTCAGTTAAACCTCTATACTGGGCAAGAGTACCTTTTACAAGAATTTGCGAACCAGCTGCAAAATGAGTTGAATCATTTCCGCTTTGATATACCCAAATACCAGCAGATTCATCTTGAATAGCGATAAGAAGAGCTGAACCAGAGTAACTATTAATTGATGTAACAACACCTTTTACAACAACATCCTGCCCATCTCTGTCAGGAATTCCATCACCATTATCATCAATTCTTACGTCAGCAATAGGTTCAAATTCAAGAGTTTGGAAATCAAGAATAACGATTGGGAAAGGTGTACCAACGGCAGGGCCTCTTGCATAATCTGAAGTATAAAGCACTTCTAGATCTGCATCATCATCAAGATTTGCCATATGAACAACTTCGTATTGAGTAAACTGGTCGTTCATTTCGGCATCAATAACAGTAGCACTCCAACTATTAGCATCTGCAATATCTCCGCCTGTATATTCAACTCTGTAGATTTGTCCGTTAGGAATACTTGCACGTGAGCCGGTAACAAAGTCTATCATACCATCACCATCAATATCGCCAACTGAACCACCATTGAGTCGGTTTCCACCAACATCTGTGAAATCAGCAATTTCATGTGCTACCCATGCTCCGTTTTCCCATGTAAGCATGTTTACTTTTGCATCATACCAGTTGCCAGTAATGATTTCTTCAACACCATCATTATCAACATCAGTTGCTGAAGCAGATAAGAATGAACCATTAACAATACCTGGCTGAGTTTTTGTTAATTTGTAAGCACCATCTTCAAAATATACAGATTGAAGATTACCGCTACCATTAAAGAAATGAGCTTTACCATTAGCAACGACCATATCCCATCTTCTTGTAGCATCTGCTGTTAAAGTATCTGAATAACTACCAACAGTAAGAGGTTGAGTATTATCACCGACACTACGAGGAACACCGGTATAAAGAACTTCGTCCATTCCTGAACCATCAATGTTAGCAACAACCATCATATCCATTTGACCAATGGCATCAGCACCAAGAACACCTTTATCTAATAGACTAACAGCATAGCTAGCATCAGCAGTGATATCACCACCTTGATATGAAACAAGATAAATTTCATCCGTACCTCTAAAACCAACTGCAAAGTCAATTAGAGAGTCTGCTGTTATATATCCTGCACGAACACTAGTGACTCTAGTACCAGTATTGCCAGTAAAATCAGCAATTTGATGTCCAACTAATGAATCAGCATCTGGAACTAACACCCAAACACCAGCAGAACCGCCTGATAAATAGTCACCCGTTACTATTTCTTCAGTCCCGTCACTATCAACATCAACAACATTAGCAGATAACCAAGACCATCCAGGATAAGCTTGATATCTTGCACCTTCAGTGTATGTTGTTCCATCATTTGTTATTTCAACAATACCACCATCACTATCGAACAGATAAGCTGTTTGATCAATAATTGCTAGGTCACGGTAATCATTTGAAAGAGCTTCAGAACCATCATCTACATTAAAGACAAGGTTATCAACCCATACATAATTCTGTCCAGCAGTATTACCACCGGCTATTTTGATATAACCACTATCACTTGTTGCAGTACCCGATAATGTAAATGTAGTAAAACCTGAATCTGAATTAATTAAAACTGAATCTGTAGATGTAAAAGTCTCTACGATAAGATATAACTTATATGTCTCAGGAACTCCCCAACCTTCTGTTTTAATATCAACACTTAATGAATAATCATTACCAGACATTGGTGCAATTTTTCTTTTAGCTAAGAAATCATATCCGCCATCGCCTAATTCCAATGCACCAGTACCGCCGACTCCAGCCGTAGCATTATGTGCTTCTGTTGTATAAACATTTCCTTCATTCCAATGGCTCCAGTTAGCAATATCTGCATCATCTTCAAAAGCTATGTTTAGGTTCTTACTAGCTGAAAGATTTGAACCAGCAGCTTCCATAGTCCATGTTTCAGAACCATCACCAGCATCAGGAATATCGCTTACACTTACAACACCCCATCCATAAAAGGCATGTCTTTCAGCAAAAACAAATTCTTGAGAACCATCACTATCAATATCAGTTACATAACCACGGAAAGGTCGCATGCTTGTACTTGCCGGCACACCCATATTCCATTCAGCATTTGGAGAAAGGGTACCATCACCGTTATCAATACCTATAGTTTCAGCACTATCAGCTGATGCTTCGTAAACAACTATTCTAGAAGGATCTTCGTTTCCAGCTCCAAAATTATTTATTGGACACCAAATAATTTCACCAAGACCATCGCTATCCATATCACCGGATGTTAAAACAGGCCAAGTGTTTTGATAGTCAATTCCAGGAATTGTAGTGCTCCATCTAAGAACAAATGCACCAGCAACTAATTCATATTTATAAAGAGTAGGAATTAATTCGCCGTCAGGGCCATCATTCCAGTTATCGTTTATTGCATATAAATCCATTAGTCCGTCGCCATCTAAGTCTAAGTCAGTAACAAGATTACCAAAACCACCATCTGGTCCATCAATTACTGAACTACGAACAAATTGATTATATAGTTCTGTTTTAGCATTAAATTCCATCGTCCAAGTTTCTGAACCAGGACCAGCATCCGGGACATCATCAACAGAGATGATACCAAAATTAAAGTGATCTCTTCTTTCAGCGAAAACCACTTCTTCTTTTCCATCTTCATCAATGTCAAATGCTACCCATTTTAGAGGTCGCATACTTGTGCTTTCAGGAACATCCATATTCCATGAAGTATTTGGAGTAAAGTTACCAGCTCCATCAGAAATACCTAATACATCATCACCATCTACTTCAAATACAGTTATTCTATCTGGTGTTGTATTCGTAGAAAAACTTTCAGTATATCCCCAAATAATTTCAGGTTTACCGTCTCCATCAAGGTCACCTGTTGTTAAAGCAGCCCAAGTGTTTTGTCTTTCATCTGGCAAAGAAGCTGCCCAGACAGAATCCCATGAAGTACCATTTAATTCATATTTGATTATTTGCGGTATTTCATCACCGGTCATAAAATCAGTCATACCATCAACTGAATATATTTCCAGTTTACCGTCACCATCAAGATCAACACCAGCTACAGTTGCTCCAAAACCTGACGGATAAGTTGCAGGGGCATCTAATATAGCACTTCTAATAAATGTATCTTGTGCAAATATACTTCCTGCAAGAAGCATGGTTAATAAAATTAGTGATTTAAGTTTCATCATAATACCTCCATTATGAATGTGAGAAATGAGTTAATTAGTAAAAAATAAAAAAGCACTGAAAGAAAATCATCAGTGCTTTAATTATATTATTTAAGTAAAGTCATTTTTTTAGATATAACATTTCCACCATTACTGATGCTGTATATGTATGTGCCTGAAGCTAATCTTGATGCATCAAATGTTACTTTATAGATACCAGCTTCAAATTCAGCTCCATTTACAAGATTGGTTATTAATTCTCCCTTTATATTATAAATTGATAGAGTAATTGGAGCTCTTTCTGTAACAGAAAACTCAATAGTTGTTGATGGATTAAAGGGATTAGGATAGTTTTGTGATACTTTAAAACTATTAGGAATTTGAGATTCTAATTTTTCAACACCAACAATTGTCAACTCAATTGTTGGGAGTGTACCTGAATAAGTCCATTTTTCTATTGCCCATCCATAATGGGATTGAGTGTAAAGGTTTTTATTATCATCAAAATCAACTGTGAAGGTAGAAGTATAACCAGAAGCAACACCCGGTACAGCATTTGCATATTGACCAGCTGCATCAAAGTTCCACTTCGCTACATCTATTGTATCTAAAATTTCACCGCTATTTGGATTGAGTGCATACATTCTACCAAACCAATATGAATTGATCTCGAAAAGATCATTATCAACTGCAACAAAAAGAATATTGTTCTCATCTAAAAAAGATAAATTCAGTGGTCCAGCTACATTTGCCGAATCGACATAATCAAGTCTTTCATAAGAAAAAGATGGAGCAAGAGTATATCCATCCGTAATGTTACCCGTATAAGCATGTATTTTACCATTGTCTTTATTTGAAACATAAAGAATTGTTCCATCAGAATTGGTTGTAACACCCTCTGCTAATCCATTATCTGGAAGTGTAATAGTTTGTTTAGGTTCTGCAGAATGTCCTGATGACCATTCCGGATCATTTGAATCATATATAAAAACTTTACTTGGTTCTGATTCGTTACCTTGAGTCGTTACATAGACTCTCCCAGCATCATCAACATGTATCGCCCATAATGAATCAACTGCAAATGGATTAGTTGCTGTCGATAATCTTTTTGGATGTGTGTAAACAGAATCTTCACGTATTTCGAAAACGAGAATGTTATAAGCAGCATCATTACTTGCAACAAAGATCAAATCACCTTGGGATGCTATATCATAAGCTTTATCCATTTCAACTTGATCAAAACCGTTTATCCAAAAAGTTTTTGGGGGATCATCTCCAGAACTGAAACTTGCACCAAGTCGACCCGTACTGTCAGTAGCATTTTTATAACCGACTAGGTAATATTCATCCGCTGATGGTCTGCTTACAAGAGCAACGAAATTATTGTCACCAGTTGTAGCAGCAACTGCCATTGTACGTTGGTTTGTACCATTTACATTGTCATCATTAGTTATTAGTGCTGTTGACCAGTCACCATCAAAGGTTTGTGCTGTTATGGTTGTTGAAATTGTGAAGAAAAAAAGAAATGGTAAGATTAAGAAAGTAAAAACTTTTTTCATATCTCCTCCTAGGTAGAATGAAAGTTATTATTAAATGTTACATTAACTATAACTAATTAGTAAAATTACAAATTATCACTTTAAAGTCAAGTTATGGTAGAGAAATAATTATACATTATGTCCTTATTTGAAATATTATTCATTCTTAGTTCTATTAGAAGTAAAAAAAATAAAATTTATTCTTGACAAACAGAGATGGATAAAATATATTACAAGTATGAAAAAATATGCTCATAAAATTATACTCCTATTTTTCTCATTTTCATTATTATTTGCGGGAACATTTTATAACGATTTCATTATTGTAAGTGATTCTGATAATGTAATGCTTTCCTGGCAGACAACGACAGAAGATAATCTTAAAGAAACATGCATTGAAAGAAAAACTGTTAATGGTATCTTTTCTGAAATTGGTATAGTAAAGGCAAAGGGCGATAATTCATTCTATGAATTCATAGATGAAAATGCATTCAAAACTAATGATGCTGTCTATATTTATCGGTTAAAATTTGCATACAATGATAATAGAACTCCTGGCTATTCCGCGGAGCTTTCAGTTACACATCTTACTTCAGTGGGCAAACAGACTTGGGGTAGTATAAAAGCTTTGTTCCGTTAATAAATTACTTTGACTCTCGTAAAGTCCTTCATTAATTACTCATGATTGATACAAAATATCCAATCTATTTAGCATCAAAATCTCCTCGTAGAAAAATATTATTAAAGCAGATAGGATTAGATTTTAAAACATTTAGTGTTGAACTAAATGAAGAAATCCTTGATGGTGAACATCCCATTAAAACTGTTAAACGACTTTCGTTAGAGAAACTGAAAATAGCTGAGGAGAGAATATCGAACGGGATAGTTATCACAGCAGATACTATTGTTGTTATTGATAAGGAGATCATAGGAAAACCGAGAACAAAATCTGAAGCAAAAAAAATACTTAAAAAATTAAGTGGAAAAACTCATTTTGTTTATACTGGATATTCTATAAAAAATTCCTCTAATAACAAACTTATAACTGAGTACAGCCGAACGTCTGTAACTTTCAGAAAATTATCAATCAGTGAAATAGATAATTATATAAAATCGGGGAGTCCTATGGATAAAGCCGGAGCATATGGAATACAAGATGATTATGGCGCTGTTTTTATCTCAAAAATAAGAGGTTGTTACTATAACGTTGTAGGTTTACCGCTTTCCAAAGTTTATATGTCACTTTTAGAGATTATTTAGCGTGATAGAAAAAGTCAAAAAAAATATTTTTATCGCCTTAGCTTTTAGTATGATTATTTATTTGCTTCTATCGTTCTACGCTGATTTTGATGAAGTCAAAAACGCAATAATGATGTTCAATTGGTCTTATCTTATTCTTCTATTCATTCTATCATATCTTACCTTTTTTATTCGTTACATTAAATGGGAATATTGCTTAAAAGTATTAAATATTAAAATTAGTAGAAGTGACTCGTATCAGATATTTATGTCGAGCCTAATTATGAGCATAACACCCGGCAAAGTAGGTGAATTGATAAAATCATATATGATTAAGCAAACCAACAATATCCCAGTGAGCTATTCAGCGCCAATTGTTCTGATTGAACGGATAACGGAATTCCTATCTTTGCTATTGATTGGACTAATAGGATTATATTTTTATGAAGAATGGAAGTATTTAGTGATTGTAATGATAATTATATTAATTGCGGTCATTATTTTTCTGTCGAATGAGAAAATTGCTGGATGGAACTTAACATATTTAAGTAAATTAAAGTTAATTAATAGGCACATAAAAAATGTAACGACTGCATTATCAAATTCTCGAAAGCTTCTAGCAATTAAACCATTATTAATAACTCTAATAATAAGTTTTATTTCATGGATTAGTGAGGGGCTTATTTTTTATCTCATTCTCAGCAGTTTTGATATTGATATATCAATATTATGGTCATTTTTTATTTATGCATTTTCAATTATTGTAGGTTCCATTTCAATGATACCAGGCGGTTTAGGAATTACAGAGGGATCAATGACCTATTTATTAGTTGAAAGTGGTGTTGCAAAGAATTTTGCTGTCGCTGCTACTCTTCTTTTTCGAATTGCAACATTATGGTTTGCATTATTACTTGGAAGCTACAGTTTATTGTTATATCAAAAGAAAATTGGGAAATCAAATTTTGATTATCTGAATTCTAACAATACAGAATAGGGAAGAAAGAATAATTAGCACACAAAATATCTAAAGATCAAGATAAGCTTAACAATTATTTTTAATTAAAGTACGATTTACTTTGAATTTATCCACTTCTATAATTATTTTATTATATATAAATTAAATTTTAATGGAGGACAAAATGGCAGATGAAAATGGTGTTGGAAAAGGATTATTGATTGGTTTTTTAACTGGATCAATAGTTGGTGCAGTGATTGGATTATTGTACGCTCCAAAGTCTGGGAAAGAGTTGAGAGTTGATATTAAAGACAAAACAGATGATTATCTAAACGATGCTGAAGAATACATTGAGAAAGCCAAAACAAAAGCAAATCAAATGATTAACGACGGCAAGCAAAAATCAGAGGAGCTAATTGCAGATGCAAAAGTTAAAGTAGATGATTTGCTAAAAGAAGCTGAAGGTATTTTGGATACCGCAAAAGCAAAAACAGAAGAGTATGTTGAACTTGGAAAGACCAATGTTGAACAAAAAGGTGAAAAACTTAAATCAGCGATTAAAAAAGGCTTAGATTCATACAAAACAGAGAAAAAAGCTGAGAGTACTGAGGAAGCTTAACTAAATGGATGTTATTAATATTTTACTTGTTCTTCTGATAGTTATATTTTCAGTTCTTGGTATATATCTGATTTTTGTAATTAAGAAATTATCAACTACTATTGATACTATAGAAAAAGACCTTATTAAATTGAGAGGTGAAATTACTCCATTAGTTGAGGAAATTTCGGAAATTACTCAGTCTGCATCTTCAATAACAAAGGTTGTTGAAGAGCAGGTTGAGTTTATCAGTAGTAAAGTTGATTGGGTTAAAACCAAACTGAATCTATCTGCAGATTCACCTAAAAAATCCCCGCATGAACATGCTCATAATTTGGTCTCAAATCTAAAAGCCATTTCAAAGGGAATAACAACTTTTATAAAAGAAGCAAAGACATAATTATAATAAAAAGCAAAATCGTAGGAGTTCAAATTGAAAGAATTTAGTCCAGATGCTATTAGAAATATTGCATTAATCGGTCATGGTGGCAGTGGTAAAACTTCCTTAACAGAAGTTTTGCTTTATAAATCGGGTACCACTAATCGTATAGGAAGTATTGAAGAAGGGAATACAGTTTCAGATTATAATATTAATGAAATTGATAAACAATTTTCTATTTCAGCAACACCACTTCATTTGGAATGGGGAAATACAAAACTAAATGTTTTGGATACACCAGGTTACTCAGATTTTACAGGTCAAGTAAGTGCTGCTTTGCATGTAGCTGACGTAGGAATATCAGTGATTAAAAGTGCAGAAGGTGTTGAAGTTGGAACTGAGGTTACATGGGAAAATGTACAAAAGCATAATATGCCTGCAGCAATTGTAATAAATAAAATTGATAATGAACATTCAAAGTTCAATGAAACTTTTGAAATGGCAAAAGATAGATTGAGTCATGATGCTACTATTATTTCTTATCCGGTGAATGAAGGAGTTAATTTTAATACTGTTGTTGATATTATTAAAATGAAAGAGATTGTATATGGTGATGTTTCAAGTAAAAGTATAAAAGAAAATGATATAACAGATGCTCATAAAGAGCAAGCTGAACAAATGAGAGAAGAATTAATCGAAAAAATTGCTGAATCTAGCGAAGAATTATTAGATAAGTTCTTAGAGGAAGGAACATTAAATGATGACGATTTAAAAATGGGACTTAAATCTGCAATCCTTGATGGAACACTTGTCCCAGTTTTTGCTTTGTCAGCAGCTAAAGGTATTGGTGTAAATAACTTTTTAGATTTTGTGGTAAATAATTTTCCATCTCCAGCTGATAGAGTATGTGTTAGAGCTAAAATGAGTGGTACAGATCAAGAAGTAAATATTGAAACAGATACAAAAGGAAAACCATCCTTATTCGTCTTCAAATCTTTGTCTGAACCTCATGTTGGAGAATTATCTGTATTCAAAGTATTTTCTGGAACATTAAAACCTGGAATGGATTTACAAAATACATCTCGCGATAAATCTGAGAGGCTTGGACAGCTTTATATACTTAATGGAAAACAGCGAACAGAAGTATCTCAAATAGGTGCTGGTGATATTGGAGCAGTTGTTAAGTTGAAAGATACACACACTGGAAACACATTAGCATCAAAGGGATTTTCAGTTAAGATAGATGATATCGAATATCCTGCACCTGTAATTAGAGCTGCGGTTAAACCGAAATCTAAAGGTGATGAAGACAAGATATCAAATGGGCTGCATAC
Organism: Bacteroidota bacterium; assembly: GCA_039714835.1. Taxonomy (GTDB): domain Bacteria; phylum Bacteroidota; class Ignavibacteria; order Ignavibacteriales; family Melioribacteraceae; genus SZUA-22. Next base: position 17,511 of record JBDLIN010000043.1, read on the forward strand.
AGTTCACGAAGAGAATCCAACAGTAACTGTAAATTTTGATCCTGAATTAGGACAGACTATTATTTCTGGACAGGGTGAATTGCAGTTAGCTCTTGCTATCAAGGTTCTAAAGGATCGATATAATGTTGATGTTGATCTTGTTGAACCTAAGATACCTTATAGAGAAACAATAAGAAAGTCTATTCAAGATGCAGAATATAAACATAAAAAACAATCTGGTGGTAGAGGTCAATACGGACATGTTCATTTAAAAATTGAGCCTGTAGGACGAGGTGAAGGATATGAATTTGTTAATGCAATTGTGGGTGGTGTTGTTCCCGGCCGTTTCATTCCTGCTGTTGAAAAAGGTCTTAATGAGATTATGGCCAAAGGAATTCTTACAGAAAGCAAAGTTGTTGATGTAAAAGTAACTCTGTTTGACGGAACTTTCCATAATGTCGACTCTGATGAAGTTTCCTTTAAATTAGCAAGTACCAATGCATTCAAAAAGGGATTCCTTGACGCGAATCCTATTCTACTTGAACCAATTTATGATCTGACTATAAAAGTGCCTGAAGAATATATGGGTGATGTTATGGGAGATATCTCAAGCAGACGTGGAAAAATATCGGGAATGGAAATGGAAGGACCTTTCCAACTTATTAAATGTAAGGCGCCATTGGCAGAACTATATAAATATTCTACACATCTTCGTAGTTTAACTTCTGGTAGAGGAGTACATACAAGTAATTTCTCTCATTATGAAGAAGTTCCTCGAGATACTCAGGGAAAAGTTATCGAAGATTTTAAGAAAGCAAAAGAAGAAGAATAAATTGAAAATAAATTATTCAAAATGTGAAACCCAATATCTTAAGGATGTTGGGTTTCGCTTTTAAATGGTGGAAAAGATGGAAAGATTATGGTCACCTTGGCGATCAAAGTATATTGATTCTATGAAGGATGAAAAGAAGGATAATAGTTGTGTGTTTTGTAGCGCAAGTGGAGAAGAATTAACCGATGATCAATCATTGGTTGTCTTCAAACGAAATAATGTTTTTATTGTACTTAATCTTTATCCATATAATAATGGCCATTTGATGGTTGTCCCCAATCGTCATATTTCAGATTTAAATGAATTAACTTCAGAAGAATTTGCAGAGATTACTTCTCAAATTACTCTTGCTACTGAAGCATTAAAAAAACTTTATGTACCGCATGGATTTAATATTGGCGCTAATATTGGGAAAGCTGCTGGAGCAGGTATTGATACACATATCCATTTTCATGTTGTACCTAGATGGAATGGAGATACTAACTTCATGCCTACAATTGGTGAAGTTAAAGTAATATCGCATGAGTTGATTGAGACAAAGAAAAACTTAATAAATACTATTCAAGAAATATTAAAGTAAATTATATTGACATGGCTTACGGAACTATTAAAATAACCGAAGGAGAAATGTCATTCCGGTAATCTTTTAGCCGGAATCTATATTTATTGATTAAGATTCCGTGTAAAAACATCACGGAATGACAAATGTTTTGAGTCATTCAAGACATTTTATAAAATAAGTTTAGATTATTGTAGAGAGAGGATTAAGAATGGATAATACAAAGCAATTTGAAAAATTAGAACCTATTCATGTACCTGAACTTGATGAGATATTGGGAATACCATTTAAAGTCTTAGATGATGGATTCATTAGAGTTGTAGATTATCTTGGATCAGATCAGTCAATTGTTCAGGCAGCGCGCGTTTCTTACGGTAAAGGGACGAAAAAAGTTAGTCAGGATAGGGGATTGATAAGATATTTATTGCGTCATAGACACACTACACCATTTGAAATGTGCGAACTCAAATTACACTTAAGAATTCCTATGGATGCATGGCGCCAATGGATCCGTCACAGAACAGCAAACGTAAATGAATATTCAACTCGCTATTCTCTCGCAATTGATTCTACACAAATAACTCAATCTGATGAATGGAGAATGCAGTCAAGTGATAATAAGCAAGGAAGCGCCGGTTTCTTTGACACTGAAATAGGAAGTAGTATGAGTGAAGATGAAAAAAATCTTCATGATAAAGCGCGAGAGATTTACAACAAAAGAGTTGAAATGGGAATGGCAAGAGAGCAGGCACGAAAAGATCTTCCCTTGGCGACTTATACTGAAGCATATTGGAAAATTGATCTCCATAATCTGCTTCATTTTCTTGCATTAAGAATGGAAAAGAATGCACAGCTTGAGATAAGAGAATATGCTGATATTATTGGAAAAGAAATTGTAAAACGATGGGTCCCGATGGCTTGGGAAGCATTTGAGGAATATAGATTAACTTCTAAGGAATTCTCCGGGTTTGAATTAAAACTAATGAGCCTGTTAGCAAATGGGAAAAAGGAAGAGGCTGTACAAGCTGCAGCAGATTATGGCTGGATAAAATTCAAAGACGAAAAGATGACGTTTAATATGGAAAGATGGGAATTCGAAGGAAAGTTAGAAGACCTTAATATTGAGATCCCTTGGTAAAAAGAATTACACTCTCATTTTACTGATAAAATTATTTATTGTTTCTTCGGCTCATTAAATGAAAAAGATTATAATTGCTGCTGTTTCTGATAATAATGTTATTGGAAAAAATGGAGACATTCCTTGGTATTCAAAGTCTGAATTAAATCATTTCAAAAGAGTTACTTTAGGTTTTCCAGTACTTATGGGACGGAAAACATTTCAATCA
>JBDLIN010000044.1:0-20187 GCA_039714835.1 Bacteroidota bacterium
TTTGAATTAGGTTTTTTCTCTGCTCCACACATCTAGCTGTAGTAGAACCATCTTCTGGTGTGTTTAAAACATAATCCAGTAAAATATCAACTGTTGATTCAGCTACATGCATTCTTGTATCAGAAGATGCATAATAGATCAGAACCTTTCTATTATTTTCTATCCATCCATTTGAAAAGACGACGTTTGAAACATCCCCTACTCTTTCAGTGCTTCCAGGAGCTATAAAATATCCCCCAGGTTTTGCAATTATTTTTGAGGGGTCCTCTAAATCTGCTAAAAACATATATAAAACATATCGTAAACCAGCAGCCGTATTTCTAACTCCGTGAGCAAGATGCAGCCAACCTTTATCGGTTTTAATTGGAGCCGGTCCAAGACCATTTTTTAGTTCGTATATTGTATGATATTTTTTTGCATCCATAATTATTTCTTCTTTTACTTCTGGCTGTAAAATATCATCACACAATCCCCAACCTATACCGCCACCACCACCAGTATCAATAAATCCATCTTGCGGACGAGTGTAAAAAGCATATTTCCCTTCTACAAACTCAGGATGTAAAACTACATTTCTCTGCTGTCCTGACTGTGAAATCAGATCAGGAAGTCTCTCCCAATTTTTAAGATCCCTTGTTCGTGCAATTCCTGCCGATGCTATTGCAGCAGATGTATCATCAGGTTTCGAGTCATCATGACGTTCTGAACAAAACACACCATAGATCCAACCATCTTCGTGTTCAGTTAAACGCGTATCGTAAACATTCACATCCTGACTGTCGGTTTCGGGCATTTCAACAGGGTAATCCCAAAACTTAAAATTATCAATTCCGTTTTCACTTTCTGCTACGGCAAAGAATGATTTTCTGTCGCTTCCCTCAACTCTAGCAATTAAAATATATTGCCCTTTATACTTCATTGCCCCCGAGTTCATTACAGCATTCACACCCAGCCTCTCAAGTAAATTCGGATTGGTATCATAATTAATATCATACTTCCAAATAATAGGAATATGAGCTGCTGTTAAAACTGGATTTTTATAACGTACAAAAATTCCATTTGTTTTTTCAGATTTTGTATTATTCCTTGATAATAAATTCTTTTCTTTTTCAAAAAGTTCATTTAATTTTTTGTCAAAGTTTTCTCTTTTCATCTGAATTTCCATCTTTATTATTTAATTTTTATTAAAAGTCACACCTTCAAAATTATCTGTCCTGAATGGAATTGCTGGTAAATCAGCACTATTATACAAATTGCCAACCGGATTATTTGCCCAATTATATCTAACAGCAACTGGATTACTCACCTTTTCTGACCAAACCTCTATTTCATTATTACTAGTTATCTTTGCGTTTGCCCAAACAAACTTTTCATCATTCCCGCAAATACTAAATCCTAAAAGGTTATTATCTTTAATCATAAGTCCTGAACCTACATGATTAAATGATAGAATGATTTTACCCCTTTCTACTTTCTGGGAAACATATTCCGGTCCAGAATACTCTATATCGTTTCCGTAAACCTTAGCAAGAGCACCCCAAGCTAAACGCTTTCCAACATCTTGTTTGTTTTTAGGATGAATATTCCACGCATCACCAATATCAATTGTGACTGCTAAACTTGTTAAGGGATCATTTTTTATAGTAAGATATTGAGCTTCTCTTATTTCTGCCCAACCACTTTCTTCGGGTTCATTTGATACTGGTTGAAAATTAGCCAGTGATACAATACCGAAAAACATCTTATCATTCTTCCAAAGTGTTCTCCAATCATTGAGCATTGCAGGAAGAAGTTTTCTATATTGATACGCCCTTCCAGCATTTGTTTCTCCTTGATACCAGATAGTTCCCTTTAGAGCAAATGGAGCCAAAGGATAAATCATTGCATTATATAATCCTGCTGGTCTATACTGACTACTTGGACTAATTGGTTCAACCGGTAAACCGTTACCTCCTGGGCCAGTTATATCAGTCGTATTTAATGCTGTTTCAACTTTGTATTTCCAGATTCCTGATGTATTTATATAATCCTCCGGTGCTATTTCTCTGTAAATGCGCATTTCCCCAGGTGAACCACCAAATCCTCCTTCACCATAGTGGTCAAAAACTCTTACTGCAATTGTAATATTAGTTGCTTTGCTTAGTTCTACCGGAATAACATATTTTCTATTATGCATCCAAAAATTTGGTATCTCCTTTCCAGTAGCTCCGATTTTCTTTCCATTAAAATATGTGATATCAAAATCGTCAATACTTCCAAGTTCAAGTACTAATTGTGTTCCAAACCATTTTTGGGGGATATGAATTGTCTTTCGGAACCAAACAGCACCATCAATATCCATTTCATCTATACTTTCCCAGTATGTCGGAAGTGTTATTTGTTTCCAAAGATCATCGTTATAATTACTATTTGCATAACCAAGTTTTACACCATTGTTCCCTTCATCGATCTGATATTGATTGAGAACAACGCCTTCAGACTTTATCCTCTTTACTGCTGCATTATATCCTTTTATTTTTTGCGGATAGTTTTTAACATCCCTATTAAACCGATTTAGGATTGGAGCAAAATCAGAATCACTTTCAAGTGTTTCATATTTCATCCATGATTCAATTGGTGTTCCTCCCCAAGAGGAATGTATTAATCCAATAGGTATATTTAGATTTTTGTAAAGCTCTCGTCCAAAGAAATATCCAACTGCCGAAAAATCACTAACTGATTCATGACTGCATTTATCCCATACTCCTTCAAATTCGTTCATCGGTTTATCTGCAACATTTCTCTTTACAGTAAATAGACGAATGTCTTCATAGTCAGCACTTTTTATTTCCGCTTCTGCATTAGATGAATTAGCAACTATCCATTCCATATTTGATTGACCGGAACATAGCCATACTTCTCCAATCATTACATCAGAGAATACAGTAGTATCGATACCAATAACTTTTAGAGTATGCGGACCACCTGCTTTCATTGGTTCTAATTCTGCATGCCATTTCCCTTTATCATCAGACTCAGCAATTACTTCGCTCATATTGTCTATCTGAATTTTAATTTTACTAGATTTATCAGCATCGCCCCAAATATGAATTGTTACATTCCGCTGTAAAACCATATTGTCAGAAAAAATCGATGGTAAATTGATATTTTTTGCCGGGTTTAATTCCTTACTACATGAAGTTATAATAACTATTAGAGTCAGTAAAAGAAAATTGAGGATTATTGTTTTTCTATTTTTTGTTTTCATTTTTCCCTATTCTGATATTGATTAATAAAATTTAGTTTGGAGTGAATATTATCTTCCCCGTTATAAAGAGTTAAACTCCAATATTCCGTTGAGTTTAATGTTTCATTCGGTTCTAATTTTGTGTACGGACTATGATATTCCAATTCCAACAAAGAACTACCATTTGGTTTATATCTATTATATACTTCAACAACTGCTTGTTCAGGATGAACTAAATCTTTTAAATAATGTTCGAATGTTATTGTTAGTAATTCACTGTTGGAAAATGAAAAGATTTTATTGCGATTTGGATAAATAAAAGCTTTAGCAGAAACCTTCTCAACAATTTTTTCAATATTCTTATATTCAAAAGTGTAATAACCATTTATAATTCTCTCCATAATAACCTTCGATGAATTGTTCGATCGATCAATTCTGATATTATTATTATCTTTTACTGGGATAAAAAATTTACTCTTTCCATCTAAACGAGTATTAAACCAAATATCAGCAGCAATAGTTGTATCACGTGTGTTTTTTATCTCAGAAAATATCTCAACATCTCCATTATCTTTTAAAGTTATTTTTTTAGTCAGCTTTATCCCGCTAAAAGGACTTACCGGATTTACCAGAGTTATGCTTGTAGCTGTTTGATCAATTACTTCACACTTAGAATAGATAAGGAAAGGATCAGGAGGCCAATTCGATTTATTATCCCTAAGTTCTTTGTTAATATTCTGATTAACCCACCAACTACTCTGAGGTCCAATCCAAGTGATGTGTCCGTTGAACGGAACAATATTCATATCAACACATTCTTCAAGAGGTTTTTCAAATTTATAGTCCCATAAGTTTTCATCAGTTTTAAGAATATTCTCTCCACCAATTCTTCTATAAAGAACTATTCTGCCTCCAGCATTTTTTAGAATGCCAATTTCTGCAATTTCATTTTTTATTAATATTAGATTTTCATGATCATCTATTTTTTGAGAAGAGAGAACCGTATTTTCGAATGGTAATAACTGCAAGAGTATAAATATTAATCTTTTAAATTGCATTTATTTATTTAGTAATTGAGTTTGATAAGTTGAATCGACTATTCTTCATTAAGAATGTTATCTGCAGCTAAAACAAGAAACATAAAATTTGTTGCCCCACCACCCATGACATATTCTGCTTGCTGCCATAGATAAGGCCACTCTAATAATTCAGGTAAATCTGGTCTTACAAGATTAGTCCCGGATATTACTCCACCCGGAATGAATGACCAATCAGCTCTATTGATACCATATGCAACGGTTTGAGATTTTGCACCGACGTTTGAAACAAAAGAAGCAGTATTTTCTCCTGGATGATTACCTAATATAAAGTTAAGTGCATTTAGCAGAGGTTCTTTTGTAAAAATATCCGGCCATCCTTTATAAAGGAAGTAATGTTTTACACCAAAGTACTGGATACCCCAACCAGCACCCCATATACGTGGATGATACGGAATACCAAAAGGATTTTCATTTGATGCTCTAATTACGGAATCTTTAACTGTCACTATTTCCTTATTAATTTTTTGAATAAATTCTTCATCTTCCACTTTAGGAAGAACTCGACCTAAGACCCACCCTGTATTATCAATAGTTTTAATTATTACTGGAAGTAAAGCTATCAACTCTATCTTATATTCTTTCTTATCTGTTGTAAGTATTAATTCCGAAAGAGCGTGTATTTTTTTCTCATCAACTCTTTTCCCTTTTGCATCTTTATAATGCTTCCATAAATTCTCCGCTGCATCTATACACTCTTTAGCAAGCTGGTCATTATATCCATTCATAACTCTAGAAGCAGCAGCTAAACCAGTAACTCCGTAAAGCTGTCGCGAAGCATTATCTTCGAGAAAGACTAATCTATCATCCAAATTCTTTACATATTCTTTCTCGATAATATTACTTTCTCGAGGAGAAAAGTTTCTGCTATATTTATTCGTAATGTTAGTATGCCAAAAATCATGATATTCTTTTTGTACTTCTCCGGTAAATACTTTATTATCCGTCATACTACCAGCATCACCGAGCATCACATATTGCCGAAGTGTTGGTGTGATAATTCCACGATAAAGCTTCTCAAATTGGTTGTACCCACCAAGGACGTTCAATAAACCATGCTCAATCTGTTGTAAAATATCTTGTTTCCCGTCGGGATGATGTATCTCAACAATTTCATCATCTTGATTAATTAATGTTTGATCATAGTCAATATTGAACTCTTCAAAGGCATAGGTAAGCATTAATATTGTTCCGATCTGCGATTCAATTCTAATGTCATAATCCCCGGCATCATGCCATCCACCTTTCTTTAATCCTTCCACATGTTTTAGAGGTGTGAAACCTTGCGGTATTTTTTTATGTGTATAACCATCGAAGTGATTAATATTTTCCGGTGCCATCAATGCATCATCAAGATGACAGTAATCATGCCATACCCGATATTTCTCAAAAACTTTCATGTGACACATTTGAACCGGCAAATAATAATCAATAGTCGGTTGCCATACTCCTGTTCTATAAACATCATCGTTAATTTTAAACGGTCCGGAAACAATATCACCATACTGCACCGCATACATACCAGGTTCTTCAATACTAGTAAAATCTGCCTTCAAATAACTGTATCTTAAAAATTTTTGCCTGTTATTTTCGTTAATTGTCAATACAGTTAAATAATCACCACTTGATTGTATTTTATTAATTTTAATATCCTTTATTGAATTATCCTTCTTATCTAATTCTATAATTGCTACTTTTGTTTGTTTTGTATGATAACCAACTTGTGAGGTATGAACAACAGGTTTATATAACCAGTTATCAATTGTGTTTACTTCAACTAACCACTCAATTGCATTCTTTGTAACATTCGCTGGGACCAAAGAACGTACAATAAACCATCCGTTATTATGAATTACTCGGCTATCTAGCAATTGAAGATCACCTTTTTCATTAGATATTTTCATTCTATAATATTTGTCTTCCGGTGCAACAACAAGTTTTTGCCCAGCAGCCATTGGCTCCGGCAGATATTTTTCTCCGACTTCAATCGGTGTATTTGGATATATCGGAAATATACCAGAATCATCATCCATCAAATAAGTTTTTCCGAATAGATTACCTGGAAATAATTCTATATTAAAACCAACTTTACCGATCCAATCCTCCGGTAATGGTTTTTCAAGGTCAACGATAATTCTAAAATTCTCTCCTTCAGCAATAATTTTGATCTTGTACTTTAATTCAAGATCGGGATAGATATACGGTTGCCCTGTATTTTTTATTCTTATAGAATCTGGATACATTAAAGTGACTATAACTTCATTATTTTCTTGCACTCTCTTTTTGTTTAACAATCTCGGATATGGCGCCCACTGGCCTGGCACTGATTGTATATACAAATCACCATTTGCTGCTACTCTTTTTCCATGCTGAACTATTGTTATTCCACCTTGACGTCCTTCTGGGTATATATCATCAAATATAATTACATTCAAACCATTTCTTTCAAAATATCCGCTCTTATTAAGCTCCAAATTTTGACTTATAATCTCTCCTAAAAATGCAATAAAAATAGATATTACTAAGAATCCTTTACTGTATTTCATCTGATATACCTGAATTTGTTAAATAACTTTGAATTATATTTTGAGCTATCCGTCTATCATAATCTCGTTTGTTAGCTCTCTCAGAATTAGCAATTTGATTAACAATTTTTTTTATTTCTGGAGTATTAATACTTAATACATCAATTACATTTAAGGCGTGTGTAATTGCAAAATGATTAGCATAAAGTTCTTTATTTGAAAGGGGATCTTCTTTCTTCATTTTAGGGAGCTGCAATATTTTTTTTAGGACTTCAATTGACATTTCTTTTTCCCCTAAATGAAACAGAGCCTCAGCTGCAGCTATTCTTACACTTGGTGATTCATCATTCAGAAGAGACAGTAATTCTTTTTTAACTGAACTAGATTGTTCCTTCAAAACTGCACATCCTGTTGCAGCCCAATAGCGAACAACAGGTTCTATATCAGATAATCTTTTCTTTAAAATATTTATATTTTTGATTTTACCCTCAGCTGCCAAATTGGCTGTCTCAAAAACTCTATCAAACGAAAATTCATCACTTCTAATAAAGTCATATGGAGTGCTTTCAGCAGATCGGTGTACCATTTCACCTTCTGGGATAAAACCTAGATCCTTGGTCTCTCTTAAATGATCATCCAATACTTTTCTAAATCTGTTTAATTCGTTTTGATATTTAGAATCATCAACAAGATTATTAACATTATCTGGATCATTATAGCAATCATATAACTCTTCAAAAGGTTTTGTTTCCCAGAAAGAGGATTGGCTTTTATTACATTTGCCTTGCTGAAATGCTTCCTTCCAAGATTTAATTGATCTTGCTTTCCATAGGTATTGAATTTTACCACCGGAAATTCTATGCGGCATATAGTTTCTGATATATCTATATCTTTCATCTCTTACTGTACGAACCATATCGTATCGTTCATCCATTCTTCCCCTAAAACCAAATGCATAATCATTCTTCTGTGTATCTTTCAGAAAAGATTTTCCTTCAAAATAGGACGGAACTTCAATTCCAGCTAATGTTAATACAGTTGGAGCTAAATCTACAAAGCTAATTACATTGTCAGATTCAGCTTCTATTTCTCGAGATATAAGACTTTTATATTTATTAGGTATATATATTATGAATGGAACTCTCAAGCCAGAGTCGAAAACAAATCTTTTACTTCTTGCTAAAACTCCTCCGTGGTCACTAAAGTAGAAAATTATTGAATTCTCCCAATAACCATCCTCTTTAATTCTATTCAGCACGACACCCATTTCTCTATCCATCAATTCAACACACTCATAATACTTTGCCCAATCCGCTTTCATTTCCGGAGTGTTTGGGTGATATGCTGGGAGTTTTATATCTTTAGTATCAAACTTTGCTTCATCCCACCACTTCTGGATTTGAACCGAATCAACTCCATGCTCCTTCATTGTTCCGCTAAAGTAACTGTAGTTGTCAGCATTAGGATGAATTTTGCTTTCATGGCTCATCCATGTATTATACATCATAAAGAAAGGCTGGTCTTCTTTCTTCCCTTTCAATGCATCCTTCCATCCCCACCAATCTGTAATATCCCACACACTATCCTGATCAATTGTGTTGTAATCTTTCTTGACACGGTTAGATGTATAATAACCAGCCTTTTTCAAATAGTAAGGAAAGAACCTCATAAACTCAGGACTTGGATTTTCACTCCTCATATGTTGAGTTCCCATACTCGTTGCATACATCCCACTAATAATTGTAGAACGAGACGGGGCACATACCGGTGCATTTGCAAAAGCATTTATGAATCTTACTCCTTGCTCTGCGAAAGCATCAAGATTTGGAGTATTTGATAGAGAATCACCATAACAACCAAGAAAAGGACTATTGTCTTCACTCACTAAAAATATAATGTTTGGTGATTGTAATTCAGGACTAACATACTCTCTACATCCTGAAATAAATACTACGATTGATAATAATAACAGTAATCTTATCATTTCTTTTCTATAAATACTTTTTCAGTTACCGACCCATCATAAACTTGTTCTCCATTCCAAACAACCTTCACTTCACCATTCAATCCTAAGCCATCTTTCCCCATTTTAACTTTTATCTTTGATGTACTTTTAGATTTTATTTCAATTATGTTTCCTGTAATTACAACATCAATTTTAGGAAGCTCAGCTATTACATTTTTAATATCTAAAACAGTTACTCCATTTCTACCATTGTGTCGTTTAGATGAAGCTAGATATGTGAATTTTGTTGCTTCTTTTCTCTTGTGTGATAACAACCATTCATAAGTGCTTTTTATATCTTCCGGTTGCTCAAAATGTCCACGGTTTTGAACGATAACCATCTTGGGTTCATTCCCAACTTTTTTAAGTGCTTTCTCCATTTTATATGCATGCGTTACCGATACAGCTCCGTCATTTTCACCATGCCATATTAAAATCGGCAGCTTTGCAATGTTTGCAGCAAATCCAAGTTCAGATGGCATATCTTCTTCTCCACCTGAGCGTATAGCAATTGCTGCCCACTTATCCGGAGCACAAACAGATAAAGTCCAGGTTCCAAATCCTCCCATAGATCCACCTGTTAAATATTTTCTATCTTCATTAACCTTGAATAACTTTTTAACTTCCACTATTGCATCCCACACGTCAGATTCAGCATAATCCAAGTACTCCAGATTCCCACGTCCCCAAGGTCTTAAAATAATTGCTTCAACATTATTTTCAGTAGAATTATTATTTGTATCTCTAAACAATTCAATAAAATAATCTAATGGGTAAGCACTTCCACTTCCATGCAGATCTACAATAAGTGGATAGGTTTTGTTTTCGTTCCAATTTGTAGGAAGTGTTAAAGTGTAAAATTGTAAAGAACGATCAATACCAGAAATAAATGACAATAATAATGATGATTTACTATCAACAATTCTTGACCAGCTATTATTTTCAATACCTGCTACTATTTCATCAACATACTTATGGAAGCGAACAATATGCACAGGATCATCCCCAAGAAGAGATAGAGCTTTGTTTTTTTCATCAGCAATTATTGCATTAAGTGAAACAAGATAGCGAGTGTATAGTTCATGTGGTGATGATTCGATAAGCCTGTTAATTTTATTTTCAAATTCATCATATACATTTCCAGGAGAAACCAGTTTAACTTTCTTATCTATTCTATTTTGATTTTTGCCAGTTACAGAAATTGTTAATTCTTCTGAGTCCTTTATTAACTCTCCTGGTTGAACATTAATTACAAATCGCTGCAAACAAGTCGAGTTCTGCGAACCAGGAAAATCAATTGTGTGATTAATGTTTTTAAAGTCGGCAGATATTTTCAATGGAGTAGTAGAATTAACTGCAACAATAGCTTTAGCAATATCATTTGTTGTCCATATTTCATTCTTTATTGATTGGATTGAAACAAACTCTTCGTTGGGATCACCAATTAGTAACTGCTTGAATAAACCTGGTCTAAGATTACCTCCGGCACCGCGCCCCCAATAAATTCTCTCTTGTTCCGGGCCTTTATCAGTATCGTTAATTTGAAATGCTAATCCCATGTACGGACTGATACCCGCTTTCATTTGGAAGCTTTCCCATGGTAGCAATATATTATAAATAGTGATGTTCTTTTCATCATTTCGTCTAATATCCAAATCCAATTTTGTAAAGGCACCACTTCCATCTGGATGTCCATAATAGTGAGCCCATGCTTTTGCACCATCATCTGTTAATGCAACTGTTATAGAGGCATCATCAGGTCCGGTATATGCAACATCTTTTGCTTGGCCATTTGTACCATCCCCTTTAGCATCAATACCAATTTGAATTGCATCTCCATCCCAAATATTGGTGCCGGTTTGTTTGTTGATATGATAATCATCATTTACAACAATTCTTATTATTATTTTATCTTTATTAATACCAATCCATCCTTTTGCTGATGTTTCAGTATTGTTAGAATATATTGAGAATAATGGAGGAAGATTAAACAAAGAGGAAATATCATTACCAATCCATGGAATTTCCTGTAGCGTGGAATCAACAATACTTGATAATTGTACAATCTCAAGTTTAGCATCATTAGATTGAGATATTATTGGAATTGTAAAAAGGCTAATAAAATATACTATGAATAATTTTCTAAAACTATTTAGTAGAACATACATGTTTACGTTCCTGGATCAATGGTTTTTTTACGTTCTCGTAATTCATTCTCAATTATTGTAAGTTTTTCTTCATCCAGCTTATAGAAAAATAATGGGATGATACTTAGTGCAGCAATAACAGCTGGTATAATACTCATCATCATTTTAATTCCAAATATAGATTCTTCTGTTTGTGTTTGATTTGCTTCATAGCCATAGTAAGCTAAAATCCACATTATTGCTGCTCCGCCAATTGCTACACCACTTTTAATTGACATATTTGTCGCAGAAAATATTAATCCGGTTGCTCGTCTGTGTGATTTCCATTCTGAGTAATCAGCTGTATCAGCAAGCATTGCCCACATCAAAGGCATAGTTGGACCTGAAGCTAATGAGAATATTATTTGGAGTGCAAAAATCATCACAATATCATCTGGACCGGTAAAGAAAAATCCGATTTGAGAAACTGCAATAATAGCAAGTGATATAATAAATAGATTCTTTTTACCTATTTTTGCTGAAAGCCATTTGGTAGGCATCACCCCAAGAAGCACAGCAATTGTTCCTGTTACCATAAATGCAGAAGCAAGATCTTTATCACCAAGATAATATTCAAAATAATACATTATGTCACCACTTCTTATTATTACATATATAAGAAGGAGTATTGATGTAATAAAAATCATTATCCAATCTTTATTTTGCAGAAGATCTTTTAGATCATCTTTTAATTTGGATTTTTCTTTCACTTCGGGTTGTACTCTCTCTTTAGCAGAGAAGAAAGTAATTAAGAAAAACAGGATACTAATGGCGCCAAGAATAATCATAGTTGTGCTATATCCTTCTGCATCATTTCCAGCTCCGAAATAAGCAACCATTGGCAATACTGCAGCCTGAACAGTTATACCGGCGAGATATGCAAAAACAAATTTGTATGATGATACACTGGTTCGCTCTTCTGAATTGGGAGAGATAACACCAACCCATGAATTGTAAGGTATCATTATTACTGTGTACATCACCATCATCAATCCATAAGTTATGTACGCATAAATTACTTTTCCACTATCACTAAAATTCGGAGTTGTAAACATCAACATTGCAAGTACTCCGTATGGAACAGCAAACCATAAAATATATGGTCTGAATTTTCCCCAGCGTGTGTTTGTTCTATCAGCAATTACCCCCATTATGGGATCATTAAATGCATCAAAAAATCTAATAATCAGAAACATAGTTCCAACAGCTGCAGCTGATAAACCGAATGTATCTGTATAAAATGCTGGAAGGAAAAACATTAACGTTTGCCAAACGATAGAAGATGAATATTCACCGGCGCTGAATCCAAGTTTCTCTTTTACTGAAAGTTTTTCACTAATCATAATTTCAATCCTTATTTACAAATAATTTTCTTTTTATATTTTTAACAAATTCGATTTACTGCAATTTTCAACAGAGCACCGAGTTTATCAATTTTATCACTAATATGTCCAATACCAATTGCGCAATGATGTGCTGGACCAGCTTTTGACCAATTATTAACAAATTCTCTTGCTCCAATTGAGAAACGATAACGGCTGTTTGTATTCCCAATTTCTAAAACTGGACCTGGTACAGATTCCCCTTCAGCAACAAGAAAAAATACTTCACCCTCTCTGTTCTGCACAACAGACAAAATTGTTACCGGTCCATGTTTTACAGTCATTTGCATTGATAATCCTTTGCCCGGTTTACCATGATAGACAGGAAGTGGCACTAATCCAACTTCTCCTTCTGCAATACCTGAATGAACAGGACCATCATGGCCAAGCAAAACAACATCATCATCAAAATCCATTAAATAAAACTCCGAAAACGAACCACCGCAGTTAAATGAATCTATAATCTTCATTGCTTGCACATTCTTAACTTCATATTCACCAGCAACAGGTATATTATTTCCAGTTAGAGTACTGCATCCCGCAATAATTGAAGTCAATATATCTTCATAATCAGCATCACCTTTTCCTTCAAAATAATATGCAATTGCTCCAAGTTCCTTTTCGCTAACAATTTTATCAAGTGCGCAAGAAGTTTTTGCAGCTCGTTCTAACTCGTACGGCTCACATTCATCCGAGACTTTAAACTCACTTCTAAATTGTTTAATCTTCTCTTCAATTTCCTCTTCAGTTATACTATCACGAAATGATTTTAATTCAGATACTTCTAATATTTCATAACTATTTCCAAATGCTGCTTGCTGTTGAGTTAAATCGCTGTAAACATCAAGCATTCCGTTATAGTAATTCCCTATTAAACCTACTTTTGTATTACTTAGTGTTTTTCTTACTTTCGCTGCATCAATCCAATTTCCTATTTCTCTCCAAGCAGTTTCATCTTCTAAATATCCTGTTACTAGGTGGTAATCAATACCTGAACGGTTAAACACAGAAGCTATTTCGGGGACACTGCAAGCTTGACAATGAGCCAACCATTCACCAGTCATTTTTCCCCTGTCTCCTAAAGAATTAAATGCATCGTAATCAATGGATGATACCGGTTGCAGATTTAATACAACTACCGGTTTATTCGCTTTCTGTACAACAGGCAAAACTGTGGATGATAATGCATAAGTTGAAATAAAAAGAAATATTAAATCGACATCTTCTTGCTTGAATTTCTGAGCTGCTGAGTCTGCGAGTTTAATATTATCAACCATACCAGCATCAACAACTGAAACGCCAAACTCCGCTATCTTATCAGATATTTCTTTATGATAACCGAGCAGCCGATCTAACAACCCAGAAAATTGAGGCCAATAAGTATCGAGCCCGATACTAAATAATCCTATTTTAATCTTTTGCATGTCTTTCCTTTAATGTTTTAATTTATTCCTCAAAATGTCTTGGACGCGTATCCCCTTTTTTTATAACATTTTCAACTTTCATAACTTGGTAGTGTTTATATGGAATTGTATTTATTCCACCATCCCAATCTCTTACCTTTCCTTCCCAGCTTTTATTTTTATGCCCCCATAATCCTTCTGCATAAATTGGTTGCCCTTGTGCTATATCAACAATTACCATCCCATATTTTTGTAATGCTTTTGCAATTACTATTTCTTCTTTAGTTAACTCAAATTGAGAAAGATCCAAATCTGGACTTAGCCTAATTACAGCACCTTCCGGAACTCCTCCATTAGTAAATCCATCTGTCCATGAAGCAGGATAAACAAACTCACGATATGCTGCATATCTCGTTGCACAGGAAAGCTTATGCTTTATTTCGCCAGACATTACTTCATCATACATTATTAATCCAGCAAAGGCTGGTACTCCAGCAGCACGACTTGGACCATGAAAATGGACACTTTCTCCATCCACATATCCTAATTCAAATTCATTAAATATACCATCACCATCAAGTCTAAAACACATGCCTGTATTTGATTCCCAGGAACCGTCATCCTTTTTTCTTAGTCCCCACATATCCCAGGCTAATTTTCTTTTCCAATCAACAATTGTAAAGTGTGCATCGTTTTCCGGATCAGGCAATGCTCCATCCGGAATTGGCACCGGATTAAAATTCGGTCCATGCCCAAATCTTTCTCGATCAACAACTGTATTCCAGATTTTCTTTTCTCTTTCGGATAAGTAGTGATACTCAACATGATAAGTCGGTGTGTTTTCATCAACTTCATAAACCGGAATTGTCCATTGTCTCCAAGATACACCAAAATACTCACCAGTTGGTTCTTGCTCTAACATCTTCATCCATTCCTCACTTCTGGGATCAACTTCAGCATTTGTCGGTATTGGCTGGTTCCAAAAACTTTTTTCGGAAAAGAACCTTTTTACTTCATTATTATTATTTTCTTCAATTGAAGATGTGCAAGAAAGAATTAAGATTGTAATTAAAAATGTAATGAGCTGTTTCATCAGTTATATTTCCCTTTACTTTGTCATTCCCGAATGTTTTGATCGGGAATAAATAATAGAATGTGAATGACTCCGGCTAAAAGCACACTGCAGTGACAGTTTATTATAATTCTTTGTAGCATTTCACTGAAATTAATACGTTTCAATTTGATTCAACTTCATAATCATTGTTCGAAATGTTTACCGGGATATCAAGGTTTTTTACAAAATGCTCCCTTATCATATTTAGATTTTTAGAATTAATTTCATTCTGAATTTCGAATTTCTTTTGTCTTCCTAATTCCAAATATTTATTTTCACCATAATTGTGATAAGTTAGCAAATCAATTTGTTTTATATTTTTATACTTATTCGCCAATTGAATAATTTCATTTACGTGATATTCATTATCATTTATTTCATTAACGATAGGACATCTCAAAATCACTTCTTTATCGTTTTTGTTTAGAATTCTCAAATTATTTATTACAATTTCTTTATCAATCTTGCTATAACTTGAATAGTCATCCTCATTTGATAATTTGTAGTCATAAAGAAATAAATCCACAGCAGATATAAGTTTTTCAATAACCGATGTATCCGCATAACCTGATGTATCAAGACAAGTATGTATATTATCCATTTTAGCCAACCGGAATACTTCTTTTACAAATTGCCATTGTTGTAAAGGTTCACCACCCGAGATAGTTATTCCACCGCCAGATTCTTCATAGTAAACTTTATCTTTCTGAACTAAAGAATATAAGTCTTCAGTGGTGTAGTCTTCTCCATAAATCTTAAGTGCATTTTCTGAACATACTTCTACACACTTCCCGCATAATTGACATTTACTTCTATCTAAAAGATGTTTGCCATTTTCAAAACTATGAACATCGTATTCACAAACATCTTCACAATTTTTACATAATGAACATTTATCTTCTTTAAATCCAAGCTCAGACTTCACATCCCAACTTTCCGGATTATGGCACCATGCACATGCTAATGAACATCCTTTCATAAATATGGTAGTTCTTATACCAGGACCATCATTCAATGCAAATCTTTGAATGTCAAATATTTTTCCAATTTGGTCGGAAAGCATTTATATTCCTAATAAAGGGTTCTGCTGATTATTTCGTCCTGAATATCTGACTCTAATTCTACAAATCTTGCACTGTAACCGCCTACACGTACTAACAAATTAGGATAAAGTTCCGGACGGATTCTTGCATTCTTCAAGTCGTCTTTCGATAAAACTGTAAGCATTAACTGTGCCCCACCAGATTTGAAATACCCTTTTAATAATGCAATTAGTTTGGTTTTGTATTTTTTGAATAATTCTTTTGAGAGTTTCAAATTCTGAACTGCACCGGCATGAATTTCTGAATCAAGTTTAACGAGTGAATTCAATAATGCAGTAATACCATTTTTATCCATCCCTCCGGTTGCAGCATTGCCATTTGCCATTGAAGTATTTTCTAATCTTCCATCAGCAGAAGCTAAAGTAGTTCTGCCGAGAACTGTATTGGCATTATTGTTAATATTTACTATCAGATAGTTGTGAAGTGATGTTTTATTTATTTGGTCTCGCGTATAATTACATAAATGTGAGTGAATATCAATAGCAGTTGAATCTGCAATTTCAATATCATTACCATATTTTGGAGAGTGTAGCATTAATTGTCTTTCCTTTTCATATCCAACAAAATTAGCTTTCATCATTTCCCACAACTGCTCAAGTGAAAAAACCTTTTCTTCAAAAACCAATTTTTTGATTGCTGAAAAGCTATCGGCTGTATTAGTATTTCCGTAAGATTCCAGAGTTCCGCCAAGATATTTTATACCGCCATTAAAAATACTTTTTCCATTTTCTATACAGTCATCATATAAAATACTTAAGAAAAGAAACGGAGCTGTTTCACCGGCAATGTTATATCCCAATTCTTGCTGAAGTGCAAGTTGGTCAATAAAATATTCTGTTTGTTTTTTATAAGCGTTTAAAATGTCCCCATAACTTTTATAGTCTTTAGCTTCTCCTAATTTTAAACCAACTTCCCTTCCGGTAATTTTTTCTTTTCCATTATTTAATGTTACTTCCAACGATTTTAGAAGATTAATAATTCCATTTGGTGAGCCAAAACTTTTATTATGAATTATATACTCCCCACATCCATAAGGGGAATAATTCTCTGCTTCCTTTTGTGAAATGTCAAATGCTTTATGAACAGCATTAATGTTCACATCATCATTATACAGCATGGGAAATGTATTGCCTTCACCTATAACATCAATTGCTTTTTCTAATAACTCCGTATTCATTCCATCATATAAACGTAAGGTTAATTGTGGAAGAATATCGTTTGTAATTCGCGTAGCTTCCATTGCTATAACTGCAAATTGGTCAGCATTTTTCTCGTTTCGTCTTCCCTTACCCCCAATTATTGCTCTACCATCAAACACGGTATTGCGTGCAATCATCATCTTCCATAATCCATTTATATATATTTGAGCTTCTTCTCTTGTAATCTTTCCGCTTTCTAAGTCAGCTATTAAAAAGTCACTAAGATATTCATCGATCCTTCCATAATTTAATGAGCCTGAAATAGAATTGTATAGAAACATCAACTGGATAGCAGCTAATAATGATTTTGGTTTTTCTGTTTTAATTTCAATCAGAGAATTATGTAGTTTTTGAAGATGTTCTTTATATTTTTTATCCTTAACATTTTTTGAAAACGATTTTATTTCTAAAGCATAATAATCACAAGTACTTTTGAAAACATCAAGAGCTGTAATCATTCCATTATTGAATACAGATGCTTCACTCTTGCTTTTCTTTTTATCTTCAATAATTTTTAGAATTCCACTTATTCCGTTCTGCAGTAGAAAATCATAATTCAATATTGAACCAGCCATTCTGTAAAGCGGAAATGCAACTCCAGGTTCCTCAATCCAATTATCTGTCGGTAAAGCTTTCTGCATCTCTTTCGAAAAAGCTGCACGAGTTTTATAAGCTGTATTCTCCCTTTCCCAAAATGATTTTAATTCATCTAATTCTCGTTTCTCAATATCAGAAAGGTCAAATTGAAGCAGCTCATTATATTTGACTTCATCAAACACATAAGCAAAACCTACACCAGCTCTGTTAGAGTATGTTTGTGGAACAAAATAGACAACCGGATATTCATATTTCCCAACAAAAAGATCACCCTCTTCAATTGTTGAAAACATGAAAGGATATTGAACTTTTAGACATTCTACTTCACGTTTAATAATATCAGTATTTTTTTGATATACTCTTGTGAAGTCTTTAAAATATTTTATTAGGATTTGTTTGTCCATTAGTTCAGTTCATATTCTATAGTGAGTTTGTCAATAGTGATTTTAAATCTCCCCGGTTCTACTATCGTTTTATTTTCTCTTCCAATAAATGATAGATCCTTAGAAGTAATTTTAAATTCAACTATTTTTGTCTCTCCGGCTTTTAAATATATTTTTTCAAACCCTTTTAATTGCTTTATTGGTCGAGATACAGAAGCATATAGATCACTTATATAAAGTTCTACACTTTCCCTTCCATCTCTATTTCCAGTATTAGTTACAGAAACAGAAATCCTAAGGTCCTCACCAAAACCAATTTCGCTTTTATTGATTGAAAGATTAGAATATTCAAATGTTGTATAACTTAATCCATGACCAAAACCCCATTGAGGATCATATTTTTTATCTTCAGATAATTCAATGTTTTTTAAGTCGTAAGTATTAAACACACTCAAATGTTTTGGATAACTAATTGGCAATTTACCGCTTGGATTAATATCACCAAATAATACATCTGCAATTGCTGTTCCTCCTTCCATTCCAGGCAAGTATGCCATAACTATTGCATCAACTGAGTCAACAATATCGCTTATAATTCTAGGTCTTCCTTCAGTAAGCACCAGTACTACCGGCTTACCAGTTTTCGATAGTTTCTTTGCAAGGTTTCTCTGGACCTCTTCTAATCTTAGATCGTATATATTACCCCAACCTTCAGTGTACGTTTTTTCACCTAAACAAAGAATAATTATATCAGCATTTTCAGCTATTTCAACAGCTTCGTTTGTATTTATATCTGTGCTATAATCCGTTCCTTCTACATAGAAAACATTTTCTTTTCCAATTTTATTTTGAACAGCTTCTAAAATTGTTTTTTTATCATTCGGATATAATTCTTCATTATTTCCATCCCATGTAATCGTCCATCCACCATTTAATGGTGAAAGCTTATTTGCAGTTGGTCCGGTAACAAGAACTTGCTGATTTTTATTAAGAGGCAGTAATGAATTTTTATTTTCTAAAAGTGTTATTGCTTCTCTAGCAGCTTGCAGATTAATTTCTGTTGAACTCTTTGAGGCAAATTTTTCAACAAGAGATTTTTGTGGATAAGGATCTTCAAAAAGTCCTAATAGGAATTTTACTTTTAATATTCGTCTTACTGCATCGTTAATTCTTTCAATTGGTACCGATCCTTCATTGACCAATTCAATAAGAAGGTTATAAAAGCTGTAATCGTAGGGCACCATACTCATATCGATGCCTGCCATAACAGCTATACGAACAGCTTCTTTTTGCGTGGAGGCAATTTTATGTTGAGTGTGAAGTTTAATTATATCTTCCCAATCAGATACTGCAAAACCTTCAAATCCAAGTTCTTCTTTTAACAAATCAGTAAGTATTTCTTTACTCGAATGAACCGGAATTCCGTTGATTTCTCCCGAATTAATCATAACAGTAGGAGATCCCGCTTTTATTGCTGCCTCAAATGGCGGAAGAAATATTTCTCGCAACATTCTTTCAGGTATCCATGCAGGAGTTCTGTCAAGACCACTCAGCGGTATACTATAACCAAGGTAATGTTTCATACAAGTTGCAACCTTATCAGCAGTTCCCACATCATTTCCTTGTTGACCTTTAATATATGCTTTCCCAAATTCTGTAACAATATATACATCCTCTCCAAATGTCTCATAAAGCCTAGACCATCGCGGTTCCCTCCCAACTCCAAGAACTGGGTTAAAATTCCAAGGGATGCCAGACGCTTTTGTTTCAAGAGCTGTTATTTCACCAACTTTTTCCATAAGTTTCAGATTTCTTGTTGCTGCCATTCCTAATCCTTGCGGGAAGATCGTTGCACCCGTAATATAGTTTGCTCCGTGAATCGCATCAATTCCATAAATGATTGGTATTTTAAGACGTGTTTCTTTAGTAGCGATATCTTGAACTAAGTTTATTATGCTATGCCATTT
>JBDLIN010000045.1:0-20037 GCA_039714835.1 Bacteroidota bacterium
TCCTCCTTCGGTAAGCAAAGCTTATCTTCGGCGGACAGGTTTTGATTAGATAAGAAGCTATATACATTTAAAAATAGAAAACCCTCGCAATTGCGAGGGTCAAATATTTTATCCAGCATCTAGTATCAAGAATCCAGTCACTAAAACTGAATTTTCTTCTTACCTCTAGTAACGTATTCATATACAAAAGGACTAGCAACAAATACAGATGAATAAGTTCCTATTAGAACACCAAAGAAGAGAGCAAAAGCAAATCCTCTAAGTACATCACCACCGAAGAAAAGTAACACAGTAACAACAAACAAAGTTGTTAAACTTGTAACAATAGTTCTTCTCATTGTTGTGTTGATAGCTTTATTCATGTTATTCGCTAAGTCCGCAGTTTTATGAATTTTAATGTTCTCTCTAACTCTGTCAAACACAACCACAGTATCATTGATTGAATATCCAACAAGTGTTAGGAATGCAGCAACAATACTGATTGAGATTTCAAGATTCAATCCGGGTATTTGTCCATGAAGAAGTGCAAACATTCCCAGAGTAATTATTACATCATGGAAAAGTGCAACCACAGCGCCAAGAGCAAATACAAACTTAAATCTGAAACCTAAGTAAATTAAAATAACTGTAAGAGCTAATACTATAGAAATAATTGAGTCTTGCTTTAGTTCGCTACCAATTTTAGGACCTACATGATCTTCCTTCTGGATAATAAATGCATTGTCAGGCATTTTTTCTCTGAGTGCTTTTTCGAACCAGTCGGCTAAACCAACACGAATAATTAAATTGTTATCATCTAATCTACTTGTTTGATAACCTTGACCAAATAAGTATGTAGCAACACTATCTACTCTATTTATATCAGTAAAGTTAAATGTAACAGAATTTGATGATGAGTCAGAAATTGCCATCTCAATATCCGGTTGGATTTCTTTAATTGTACTCTCAATTGTTGAAACCATCTCAGAGTAGATGTTTTGTGGTACAGCTTGAAGTTCAGTTCTAACAAGTATTCCTGTCTCCCCGCCAAAAGTTTTTACTTCAATATTCCCTAGACCGATATTGTTTAAATCATTTCTAATGTCAGCTATATCAATAGGGTCTTCAAATTTAAGTGCGATATCCGTTCCACCCTTAAAATCAATACCAAGCTCTAGTCCTCGGAATAAAATTCCAAACAAACCTAAAAGAATTAAGACGGTTGAAATAATGTACGCCCCTTTTCTCTTAGATATAAAATCGATATTTAGATTATCTAAAATTCGCATTTATTAATTATCTCCTTTAATTACCCTATATTTATTTTATTACCACTGGAAACCATCATGTCAAAAACCAATCTGGTTACAACAAATGCACTGAATAAACTCGCAGCAATTCCTATCATCAGTGTCAGTGCGAAACCTTGAATAGGACCGCTGCCAAATTGATAGAGAATTATTGCAGTAAAGAATGTAGTAATATTCGAGTCTAAAATTGCCGAATAAGAGTTTGAATATCCACTCTCAACAGCTGCTTTAGCAGTTTTACCAGTTGTTAACTCTTCTCTGATCCTCTCATATATAAGTACGTTAGCGTCAACTGCCATACCAATTGTAAGAATAATACCTGCAATACCTGGTAATGTTAATGTTGCATGGAATCCTGCTAAAATACCCATGATGATGATAACTGTAAAAAATAATGCAAGGTCAGCAACAATACCAGATTTCTTATAATAGAAGATCATAAACACTGCAACTAAGAAAAATCCGATCATTGTTGAATTAAATCCTTGATCAATAGAATCCTGTCCGAGTGAAGGACCAACAGTTCTTTCCTCAATGATATCAACAGGAGCAGGAAGTGCACCAGCTTTAAGAACGATCTGTAAGAGTTTTGCTTCATTCATATCTCCCATACCAGTTATCCGTGAACTGCCATTGGGAATTTTACCTTGAATAGTTGGAGCTGAATAGATCGCATTATCGAGAACAATTGCACATCTTTTGTCAATATTTGCACCGGTAATTCTTGCCCATTCTCTTGCACCTTCACTATCCATTTGCATTGTTACTATTGGTTCAGTAGTCTGCGGATCAATATTTGCATTTGCATCTACTATCACACCTCCGGTAAGTTCAGGTGTTTTATTTACCAAGAATAATCTGAAAATATTTTCACCATCTTTAGTAGAGAACGGTTTTGCACTGTAAATAAATTCAACATTATTGGGAATAACATTTTGTACTTCCGGTCTTCTCAGATATGCCGTGACCTTATTCTTATCTGTTTCATTTACAAATGCATCAGCATAAGTACTTTGAGGATTAATTATTGCAATTGAATAAAATGGATGCTTAATTGCAAATTCTTCAGGTGTAAGATCTTCAACATTAGTTGTATCAGCAAGTAGTGAGGAATCTCCAGCACTTGCTAGCTGTTGAGCTAAAACTTCATCAATCCTATTCATAATAGGTACAGTGAAATTAGCTTCTTTAACCAATTTAAATTCAAGTAGTGCACTGCCTTGTAACAATCTTTTAGCTTCTTCCTCTTTAGCAATACCAGGTAGCTCAATAATAATTCTTCTTGAACCTTGTTTTTGAATATTTGGTTCAGACACACCATATTGGTTAACTCTGTTACTAATAATTTCTATTGCTCTAGTAACAGCATCAGCCTCTTGTTCTCGTAGTCTTGAAATTATCTCATCATCATCTTCACGAATAGATCCAAAATATCTACTAAGTCTTTTCCCTGATGCTTGAATATTTGTTGCTAGCAGAGTAACAATATCTTCATCAGAAAATTGGGCAGCTTCATCAGCAGCTTTTAGGTAACCCATAAATTCTTCATCGGGAGTTTTAACCAATTTTTCTAACAGTTTTGTGGTATTTACTTCCATTACTAAATACATACCACCTTGCAGATCAAGTCCAAGTTTCATTCGTTTATCTCTATTATCACGAATAGAGGGATCAGATATCATAATACTATCTTCTTTAATTAAAAGAAGATTAGAAAGATCATCTTCCGATATTTTTGGATTTGATTGAAGCAGTGTTTCTTGATATAGAGTTAATTCTTTTTCAATTTTGTTTGAATTTTGAATATCAGCAAATGTTGGGTAAAGTAAGTATATACCAAAAGCTAATACAGCAACAATCATGATAATTCTAAATCTAAATTCTTTCATCACTTGTCTTTTATTTTAATTTTCAAATTTAATTTTTTAGAATATTCGAAAAAAAGACCAGCATTGCCGGTCCTTTTTTTTTAATCTCTTACTACCCAAGTTTTAACTTCAGCAGTAACCTCTGCATGAATTTTAACTTTCACGCTATAAATGCCTAAAGATTTTATCGGCTCTTCGATCTCAATTTTTCTATGATCGATTTTGTATCCTTTTTCTTCAAGAGCATCAGATATCATTTTTGAAGTTACAGAACCAAAAATCTTTTCATCTTCACCAACAGTTACAGGAATAGTCACAGAAACTTTTTCTAGTTCAGTGCTCAATTCCTGAGCAGCTGCAAGATTTTTAGATTCTTTCTTAGCCATTTGCTTTTTCTCTTCTTCCAACGCTCTTAAATTTCCTTCGGTTGCAGGATATGCGATCTGTCTTGGAATCAAGAAATTTAGTGCAAAACCATCTTTAACTGTAACAATATCACCAACACTACCTAATTGGTTGAAATTTTTTCTTAAAATAATTTTCATCTTACAACTCCTATTTAACAGCTTCAGAAATAAAAGGCATAATTGCAATTTGACGAGCACGCTTAATTGCTCTAACTAATTCTCTGTGCTGCTTTGCACTGAGTCCAGTTACTCGTCTTGGAATAATTTTACCTTGATCACTAATAAATTTTTGAAGCTTTTTTGCATCTTTATAATCAATGTATTCATTGATCACTCTTTTAACTCTTTTGTTCTTCATATTATTTCCTCAAACTTAATTTTCTTCATTAAGAAGATTAGATTCTTCGTCAGTTAAAAACTTATCAAATGAATTCTTATCATAATTCACGGACTCATTCAAATTTTCAATTTCAGAATTTTCCTTATCATCAGATTGAACCTCAACATTTTTACTAAGTTTATTCAAAAACTGTATTCTCTTAGCTTTTATTTCAACAATGGTTCTATTTTTACTGTCATCTGTTTTGAAAGTTCTACTCTGTAATTCACCATCAATAAGAACAGCACTTCCTTTAACAAGCTTTTCTCTGCAGCTATCGGCAAGTTTGTTCCATGCAACAACTCCAACATAGCACACATCTTCCTGCCATTGATTACTACTATCTTTATACCTACGATTAACAGCCACATGAAAGTTAACAACAGGAGTATTATTTGAAGTTTCTCTAAATATCGGATCTTTTGTGAGATTACCAGCTACCATCACACTATTTAATTCAGGCATTTTTAAATCAGCCATTATACACTCTCCTTAAATAAAACACAATTATTCATCACTATCTTATTTTTTATCTGCAACATTTTCTGTTTGCTCATTCTTTACAACTTCTTCAGCACTTTCTTTTTTGGCTTTCATTTGCTCAACGAATTCTAGATCCTTTTTCTCTAATGTAATTGTTAGATATCTAATAATATTTTCATCTAAACGATAATTTCTTTCAAGTTTTGAGATTAGATCACGTGGTGCTTCAAAACGATAAACAATATAATATCCACTTTTCGATTTTTGGATAGGATATGCTAGACGTTTTCGTCCCCATTTTTCAGTGTCTGATATTTTACCGCCACTTTGGGTTATTTGATCTTCAATGCGGTTTAGTGTGGAATCAATTTGATCATCTTCGAGCGAAGCATTCAAAATAACAACACTTTCATAATGATTAGTCTTCATTACGTTTCACCTCCCTATGGTCTTTTGGCCTCCCAAATCATTTTAGGAAGCAGGGTTAAAAAAATATGAACTACAAATATAATACTATTTAATTAGTGGTGCAATAACTAAAGATACGACAGACATCAACTTAATTAATATGTTAAGTGAGGGCCCTGATGTATCCTTGAATGGATCACCTACCGTATCACCAACAACAGATGCTTTGTGAGCATCTGAACCTTTTGAATATGTGAATCCATCACTCTCAAATCCACCTTCAATAAGTTTCTTTGCATTATCCCAGGCACCACCAGAATTTGATTGAAAAATTGCCATTAATACACCGGATGCGGTAACACCGGCTAAAACTCCAGAGAGCATTTCTTTACTAACAAATCCAACCACAACTGGTACTGCTATAGCCATAATACCAGGAAGTATCATTTCCCTTATAGCTGCTTGAGTCGAAATTTCTACACATTTAGAATATTCTGCTTCAGCTTTTCCTTCGCGCAAACCTTTTATTTCTCGAAATTGACGACCAACTTCGATAATCATTTCCTTAGCTGCACGTCCGACTGCATTCATAGATAATGCTGAAAACACAAAGGGAAGCATTGCACCGATCAATAAACCACCCATGATCACAGGTTTTGATAAATCAATAATTTTAATTTCAGCTTGAACCATAAAGGCAGAGAATAAAGCTAAAGCAGTTAAGGCAGCTGAACCAATTGCAAATCCTTTTCCAATAGCTGCAGTTGTATTGCCTACAGCATCAAGTTTATCTGTTCTTTCTCGAACCTCTTTTGGTAATTCAGCCATTTCAGCAATACCACCAGCATTATCCGAAATAGGGCCGTATGCGTCAACTGCAAGTTGAATTCCGGTTGTAGAAAGCATACCAAATGCTGCAATTGCAATACCATAGAGATGTGCAAATTCATAGGCTCCAATAATACCAAAGGCTATTACGAGAATTGGAACAGCAGTGGACATCATCCCAACACCTAAACCAGAAATGATATTAGTTGCAGATCCAGTTATTGATTGATTTGCAATTTGATGAACAGGCTTATAATGAGTCCCAGTATAGTATTCTGTTATTAGACCAATAATAGTTCCAGCTGCAACACCAATTAATGTCGCAATAAATACGCCAATACTTGTGTATTCAAAGTCTGAGGAATTCCATGTTTCTGGTAAAAGATTAGTTATTATGAAATACGATGCAACAATCATTATACCACTTGCACCAAATTCACCAGTATTCAATGCTTTTTGGGGATTACCTCCTTCTTTTACATTTACAAAGAAGGTTCCTAAAATAGATATTACTATACCAACACCTGCAAGAACTAATGGTAAAATTACGGCAGCTAATGCAAAAGATTCAAATTCCGGAAGAGTAGTAAAGATCGCTCCAAGAACCATTGTTCCAATTATAGCTCCAACATAGGATTCAAAGAGATCAGCACCCATTCCGGCAACGTCTCCAACGTTATCGCCAACATTATCTGCTATAGTTGCAGGATTCCTAGGATCGTCTTCTGGAATTCCTTCATAAACTTTGCCAGCAAGATCAGCACCTACGTCGGCAGCTTTTGTATAAATTCCTCCTCCAACACGTGCGAAGAGCGCAATTGATGAAGCACCAAGAGAAAATCCAGCGAGAACATTAATTACTTTGATCACATCCCATGATAAGTTAGAATAGATAATAAAAAGGAGACTAAGACCAACAACAGCAAGACCGACAACATTCATACCCATGATTGAACCACCGGTAAAAGCAATTTTCAAAGCTGGAGCAAGACCGGTTTTAGCAGCATTAGTCGTGCGTACATTTGATTTAGTTGCAGCCATCATTCCTAAAAAACCTGCAAGTGCAGAGGAAAACGCACCAATAATAAAGGACACAGCAATTAACCATGAGGAATCCTCCCTCCCTAAGTTGGAGTATCCTAAAATTAAGGCGACTGCAATAACAAATACTGATAAAACCTTATATTCAGTTTTAAGAAAGGCAATTGCTCCTTCTTGAATATGCATAGAGATCTTAATCATTTTTTCAGAACCTGGATCCTGCTTAGAAATCCATTTATTCTTTATAAAAGCATAGATAAGTGCTAATAACCCTAAAAATGGAATGATGTAAATAAGTTGCTGCATAAAAATAATCTCCTAATTTCCTTCTTGTTTTATGTTGTTTATTTTTCCTTGTTCTTTACTGAAATAATTTAACATTTGATTTTTACCCCCAATAATAAATTGTTCAATAAGTGTCACAGAAAAATTGATACTTAATCTAATTATTTTCAATTCATTTTCATAGAAATTTTGTAATACATATTCGGGCAATTTTCCATCCCCAAAATCATTTCCAATTCCGAAACGAAGTCTATTAAATTTATCCGAATTTAAATGATAAATAATAGAAGAAAGCCCATTGTGTCCGCCGTCTCCACCAGAAGTTCTTATTCTAACTCTTCCAGTTTCTAAATTTATATCATCGGAGATTATGAGCAAATCTTCAAGTTCGATATTATCATTTTCAATAATATCATTTACAGCGATACCGCTATTATTCATGAAGGTTGTAGGTTTGTACAAACTAAAATGGGAAGTATTAAAAACACTTCCCACAGAATAGTAATCACCTTTAGAAGGTAAAAATTTAAGATTATGTTTTTGGGCAAAAGCATAAAGAATTATGAACCCAATATTGTGCCGGGTAAGTTCATATTTTTTACCCGGATTGCCCAATCCAATAATTGCTTTCAATTTCAGTTTATTCTTCGCTATCTTCTTCTGATTTGCCTTTAGAGATTACTTCGGGTTCAGCAGCACCTTCTTCTTCTACACCTTCTTCTTCTTCTATTTCCTCTTCCTCATGTATACGAGGTACAACAACAGATACCACAATGCTATCTTCATGATTTAAAATTGTGACATTTTCAAACTCAAGATCTCTAATATATATTGAATCACCAACATTTAAATTTTCAACATCAATTTCAAAATGCTCAGGAATATGACGAGGGAAACATTCTATATCAAGTTTATGTAAGGATTCTTGTAATATACCACCTTCTTTTACACCAATAGCGCTACCAATAAAACTTACTGGAATTTGTATTTCAAGCTTTTGTCCAGCTGTAACACCTTGAAAGTCTATATGTACAATTCTATCTGAAACTGGATCAAATTGAACATCCTTAATAATAGTTCTGATAGGTTCTTCTTTATCAAATGCAATATTAATTAAATGTGCTTCAGAAGTGAATACGATTGAATTCAAAGCAATTTCATCAGCAGAAAATGAAATTGGATCACTTCCTTTTACATAATAATTACACGGAATAATACCATTTTTTCTTAATTCTTTATTAGCACCTTTATTGCTAATTTCTCGTTTCTTCGCAGCTAATACGATCTCAGCCATTTTTCTCTCCGTTTATTTATTTCTAACTTTTATCAACGTCAAATAGTGAACTAATTGATTCATCATAGTGAGACCTAATAATAGCTTCTGCAAAAAGTTCCGCAGATGATTTGATCTCTATTTTTGAATCTGGTTTTAAACCCCGAAGCGGGATTGTATCTGTTACATATAATTTAGTTATCTCCGAATTTTCGATTCGGCTTAGTGCTTCTCCTGAAAGAAGAGGATGAGTAACTGCTCCGTATATATTTTTAGCTCCTCTCTTCTTTAATGCTGTTATAGCAGCAACGAAAGTACCACCAGTGTCAATTAAATCATCTATCAATAATACATCTTTTCCTTCAACGTCTCCAATAACATTCATTACTTCAGCTTTATTATGGTTTGGACGACGTTTATCAATTAATACAAGTCCAGCTTTTAATCTTTTTGCATATGAACGGGCAATTTTAATTCCGCCCGCATCAGGAGAAACAACAATCAAATTACCGTTTTTCTTCTTAAACTCATCAGCAAAAATTGGAGATGCATAAAGATGGTCCAATGGAATATCAAAAAATCCTTGAATCTGAGCTGCATGAAGATCCATTGTGATAACCCTATCAGCACCAGCTTTTGTTATAATATCAGCAAGTAATTTAGCCGTAACCGCAACTCTTGGCTGATCTTTTCTATCTTGCCTTGCATATCCAAAATATGGTAATACTGCTGTTACTCTTTTTGCAGAAGATCTCTTTGCAGCATCGAGCAAAATAAGAAGCTCCATAATATTTTCAGCAGGAGGCATTGTAGATTGAATTATATAAACATCTCTGCCTCGAATATTTTCTTTAAATTTTGCCCAAATTTCTCCGTCACTAAATCGTTTTAATTCAAGAAGACCTTCAGGAACATTTAAATATTTACAGATTTTTTGTGATAATTCTGGATTTGAGCTTCCAGAAAAAATAATTATTTGCGGTTCGCTCATCTATGATTTATTAATTTTAAAACAAAAAATAAAGATAACAAATAGTTGAAGTTAAAGCAATAATTAGAATAATGCCAGCTTATAAACGAGCTTAGGAATTGTACCATATTTAGGGCATTCATTGTTTACAATAATTTGATATTTAAAGTTATCTGTTTATTTTTGCCGATTAAATTTATTTGTGAGGAAAAAATGCCAACGTATGATTATAAATGTAAAGATTGCGATGATACTTTTGAACATTTTCAAAGAATGACAGATGAGCCATTAGGTGTTTGTAATAAATGTGGGGGTAAATTAGTTCGTTTGATAGGAACAGGTTTAACGCCAGTGTTTAAAGGAAGTGGATTTTATCAAACTGATTATAAGAAAAATAATTCATCTGGATCAAAAATTAGTAAAACCAAAAAATCTGTTTCGGAAAAATCTGATAAAGTTAGTACAGAAAAGAAACCAGAGAAGAAAAAGTCGGCTTAAATTTAATATTTACATTCAAATACATAGTCATGAAATAGATTGATTTAGGATAAATTAAACCTCCGAGGTTTTCAAAATCTCGGAGGTTTTTCTTTTTTAAAAATCTACTCCGAGAGAAAAATAATATTTTGGTGTAGAAAATCCAGTGTTATCATAGGCCCAAGCAACATCAAATCGAAGTAAAAAGAATAAAAGATAAGTTCTTGCTCCAAATCCAGTCCCAATTAGCATTCCTTTGGAATAATCAGGCACAGCTCTTTTAAATGAAAAACTCAACTCCTCGTTTTTATTCCATGCTGTTCCAACATCAACAAAAGCAGTTCCTATTACGTTTTGGAAAAATAGAGGAATGATAGGCCCAGCTAAAAGATATCTAATTATTGGCATACGAAGTTCAAGATTTAACAGCATATATTTTGTACCTAATTGCTCACCGTATCTATAACCACGCAATGGCATTGCCGGAGATAAAAAGGCGAAATCAGAGGCATCATTAATTGGAATCGTTCCAGTTGCAAATGTTCTATTGATCCAGTTAGATGTTCCTCCAAGCATAAAGCTCTGAGGATTATTCCCTCCGGAATATCCACCCGAGAATCGAAATACTAATGAATTATCAAATAAAAAACGCATGTACTTTCGGAAATCCCACGTTACTGAATAGAAGCTTTTCCGAGCATCTCCAAAACCTAAATTCCCAAAAACTGTAAATTTGTAGCGGTTACCCTGAATTGGTGAGTAATATCCCCACATTGTATTATCATGGACAAAGCTGACAGATGGAATCATGTAAAAAACCTTTTCCATCGGTTCATTCATATTAGTAAGATTTTCAGACGTAATATTTAATCCTGAGAGACTAGTTTCAAATCTGTAAAATTTGTTTAGCGGAATGGAAGTAGAGAGAATACCCCCATAATTTCTGAAACGGAATAAATTTGGTAATCCATTCCTATATAGATAAACAAATCTTGCAGTATGAAATCCTTCTATACCATAATTTATTTTTTTTGGTAAATAATAGTAGGCTAAACCGTAATCGCTATTTTTTAGATCAATTTGAAAACCTGTAACACCGATTAATCTATGATTTCCTAATATATCACTAAAAGATAATACTGTTGTTCCCATCAATCCGTAAAATGTGCTCCATCCAGCATTTGCATAGATCAGATCGGGTGTGAAATTGATTTTGTATTTATTAACAAGATAATTCCCGTTTTTATCTAATTTTTTAGCAAATAATTCTTCTTCTTCAATTTCTTCATTAGTACTATCAGAGTCTTCAGCTCCAAAGATATAATTGCTGTAATCAGTTTTAACTGAATCTGTTTCTTCATCTATTACCAAATCCCCAGTAAAAATAAAACTTCTTCTTTTATTTTTTTGATCATCAGATTCCGTTTCTTTCTTTAATGAACTAGCACTTGATGTATCTGTAACTATAGAGGTTAAAGGGGAATCGGAAAAGAATGAGAGGTCGGAAATAAGTCCTTTATTTTTAGCATCCACATGAGCCATGAAGGGAGTTGGTTCCAACGAGTTTTGTTCAATCTCAAGTTCAAAAGGATTATCAATTAAGAAAATGTTATATCCTTTTTTATAAAGGGTTGAGTAGATTAATTTCATTCCATCTTTAGAAAGCGAGAGTTGTTCAACTTGATTGAGTGAATTTGTTATAGGTTTAGCTTCTAATTTTGAAATACTGTTTCCTTCAGCGCCAAGTGTAAATACAATTGGTTTCTTATATATGTTTGTTATTCCATTCTTGTCTGAAGTAAATAAAATCTGATCACGTTCCGGTGAAATTACCGGGGATTTTTCATCGCTGGATTCCCAATCCGTTAATCGTGTTAAGTGATTTGTTGCTAAGTTATTTTGGTATAGATCGAGTTGTTTATAGTTATGATTATATATATTAAAATTTTCATCTATCATTGAACTGTCTAATATTTCACCTCGATCGGATGAAAAGAATATCATTTCACCTTTTGGACCCCAAACCGGTCCGACATCTGTAAAAATATCATTAGTAATCTTGTTCAAACTCTTCTCATCAAGATTATAAACATAAATATCGGACTGTTTTGCATCATGTCCTGAAAAAGCTATCTTTTTACCATCTGATGACCATGTAACAGATTCAATACCATTCATTTGAAACGGTAAATTGTAATATTCTTCAGTTTCAACATTAATTATTGTAATTACATCCTTCCCTCCTTGTTTAAGTGAGAGAGCTATGTGATTATTATCTGGCGACCAAGTTAAAGCAGGGTAGAGAATATTTAATTCTTCAAAATCAAAAGTTGTTCCGCTACTAACAACTTTTGATATTTCTTCCTTATCTCTTATATCTCTAACATAAACGTCTAGATAAATATCTCTATCAGAGATAAATGCCATTTTATCACCAACAGGAGAGATAGCAGGACTTGAATTATAAAATCCAAAGCCTTTTTTATTATCTGTTAATCTTTTTGAAAAATCATCAGGTTCTTCTCTGGAGGCGATGTCAGGCCAATATTGAACTTTTATTTCTTTTTTCCATTGTTCGCTTAATTCCTCAAGATTTAATCCTATAGTAGCTCTTACTCCACCTTCAAAATTACTAAGATCATTAATTCTATGTAACAATTCACTGATCTTCTCTTTACCATATTTATCCGCAATAAATTTCATTACAGATTGACCCCCTCTGTAACCAAAATATCCAGAAAGTCGATTTATATCAGGAAGGAAATCATTAATTATTGCATTACGAATGAACATATCGGAATTGGTTTCCCAATCGCTGGAAAGATACTCCGCCATTCCTTCATGGAACCAATGAGGGAGTTGCAAAGAGATTCCTTTAGCAACGATATTTTGAATTGTACCACCATATAGCATATCACGCATAACTGCATGAACCAATTCATGATGAATAACATGCCTGAATTTTTTATATGAACCTTCAAATGGGAATACAACTCTGTTTTTAAATGGTTCAGTAAAACCACCTGTTCCTTGCCCCAGATAGGAATCGGTTGTATTGGTTTCTTGAAAGTCGTTGTGAGAATTATAAATAATTATCGAGATTCTATTATTGATTTGATAATCTAATTTTTCGTGAATATCATAAAGTGCATCTTCAGAAGCTGCCGCACAAAATTCTGCATTTACTCGTCCTTCCTCAGCAAAATAGATATCGAAATGTTCGGTTTGAATAAAGAACCATTCATACTCTTTGTACTGGACCTTGTTCTGTCCGAATTGAGCAAACATCAAAGATGATGTAAATAGAATGGAAATAATATATAATCTTAAAGAATTCATATTCTTAATGAATTTAATCTACAATTAAAAAATCAATCTCTCGTTTTTCTTCGTCAACTCTTATCAATTTTACTGTTATTCGATCTCCTAGACGATAGATCTTTTTCGAATATCTGCCAATAAGTGAGTAATTCTTCTCATCAAACTCATAGTAATCATCTTCAATATCGCTCAATCTTATTAGTCCTTCAGCAAGATTTTCACTTAACTCAACAAATAATCCGAAATTTGTAACACCAGATATTACACCATCAAAATCATTGCCAATTGATTCTTTAAGAAATTCAATCTGCTTTAGTTTAATTGAAAGTCTTTCTGCATCAATTGCATTTCTTTCCTGTATTGAACAATGTTCACAAATTTCTTGCAGTTCATTCGAAGAATATAAAGTATTATCATTATTTTCAAGGTAATAATATGTCTGCAAATGCACGAGAAGATCTGGGAATCTTCTGATTGGAGATGTAAAATGAGAGTAGTGTTTAAATCCTAATCCATAATGTCCAATATTAATATTTGAATAAATGGCTTTAGCCATAGTTCTTATGGCAATTTCATTAACTACTGCTTCTTCAGGGGTTCCTACAACTTGATCCAATAGGTTTTGAAATTCTTTGGAAAGATTTTTGCTATTCACTTTAAATGAGTAACCAAGCGATTTAATAAAAGTATAAAACTCGTGTAATTTAGTTTCGTCGGGTTTATCATGAATACGATAAACAAAAGGAAGCTGAGCATTTAAGTCTCCTTTATTGAAATGCCCTGCAATTGTTTGATTTGCTAAAAGCATCAATTCTTCTATCAATTGATTGCTTTCTTGAATTGTTTTTATATTTACAGCAAGCGGTTTTCCGTTATCATCCAGTTCAAATTTTACTTCCGGTCTGGAAAAATTAATACTCCCTTTTCTATTTCTTTCAGCACGTAAATTTTTTGCAATATTATTAAGTTCGATTAATTCTTGATAAAAATCACCGGAACCTTGATTTAGTATTTTTTGTACTTCTTCATATGTAAATCTTCGTTTACTGTTAATAATTGATTTGGTAATAGTATAATTTATTATCTTTGAATTATTATCAAGTTCAATCATGACTGAAAATGTTAACCGATCTTCATTCGGTACTAATGAACAAATATTATTAGACAATTTCTCAGGGAGCATCGGAATTACCTTACCAACAAGATAAACAGAAGTACTTCTTTTAATTGCCTCATTGTATATATGAGAATCCTTTTTCACATAGTGGCTAACATCAGCAATATGAATTCCAACTAACTTGTTACCGCTCTCCAAGGTTTTGACTGAAACTGCATCATCAAAATCTTTTGCATCAATAGGATCTATTGTAAATATTTCTTCATTTCGAAGATCAAGACGTTTGGATAGTTCCGTTTCATCTATTGTTGTTGAAATGGTGTTTAATTCTTTCTCAACCAATTTTGGAAATTGCGTATGAATATCAAATTCGTGAGCTATCGCTGCAGTATCAGCATTGAATGACCCAGCTTTCCCCAATATTTCAACAACCTCACCCTCTGGAATTGAAGAAGTATTTAACCAGACTAAATTATGTATTGAAACTAAATCACCAGAAACTGCTCCGCCAAGATTGGACTTAGAAATAAAAAAGTTTGTGTGAATAGTAGCATCTCTGGGAATTACAAAATAATTATTTTTTCGCTTTACTACTTTCCCAATAACTTCATCAAATTTCCTTTCAACTACTTCAATTATTTTACCTTCAGTATTTTTACCTCTTCTTTCTGTAAGGAGCTTTACTTTTACAGTGTCACCATGAAATGCTGGGCCAAAATATTTTTCAGGAATAAAAACGTCTCTGAGTTTAGAATTTTTCAGAATTACAAATCCATAAGTCCCTTCCTTTGAAATCTGAAAAACTCCTATCAAATTCTTATCAGAATCTTTTACTTGTTGAAATCGTTTCCCTTTTTTGGTGAGGAATCCCTCTTGAGTCAATTTAAATAGAGTTTCTTTCAGGAGTGCATATTTTTTCGCACTGTTGGCATTTAGTCTTGTTGCTAATTCCTTTGTCTTAATTTTTAAACCGGGACGTTTTATAAAATAATCCCTTATTTCTTTTTCCATTTAAAATGTAAACCTATACTTAATGCCAAATTCACTAATTTTATCATTATTGCCTGAAGAGGAAGAAATGACCGGATCTTTTCTTTCAGCTCTTAAAATAAGTTTTGGATTTACAAGATATTCTACTCTTGCGTTTGCTTGACTTAAATCAGAGAAAACTTCTTGTGTACCACCAATGGTATATCTTACCTTCTGAACTCTACCTGAAATATTAATACGTGTTTGATCTCCACTTTGATTTAAATTTACATTATTTACTAAGTCTCCGAAATTGGCGTTTAACATTGTTGTTAACGTAGAACCAATCACTGACATAGCGGCATTATTTGCAAGATCAGTATTATCGACATCGGAAGTAAATGATCCAAAGAGTATAAAATATATGGCATCAAGATTATTATATTGGTTACTGGCTACATCTTGATCAATATTTCTCTGACCCATATAAATTTTCATCTCGATTGGATCTTCACCGGTCGCAATACTTTTTTCTAAAGTACTAACTTTATCATTAATCTTAATTTTTACTGCAGTTATAATTGGTTCAGCGTCTTGAACTCTTTTATTAACATAATCCGCCTTATAAGATGCTGTAATATTAATCATCGGGTCAGAGAGATCTGATGTAAATTTTATATTCCCTTCGGTTTGAAAAGTTTTGTAAAATGTCAACATTGAACTAGGTAAAATATCAAATTGTCCGTGGGCTAATAACTTATCACCTTCATTTTCGATTTTTAGGCTACCGTAAACATCTGCAATTAGCTTTTGATTTAGAGCTTTGGAAAGCACAATAGATATTTTTGATATATTATCGGACCTAATAATCAAGTCCAAATCAAAATTCTTAGGGATTGTGGAAGTTTCCTCATCATCTTCATATTTAAGAGATAATGCAGTAAGTAGTTTCTCATATTTCTTACGTTCTTTATCGAAGGTTGATGAATCAATTACAAAAACATATTTAAAATCTGTCCCTGAAACAGAGTAACTTGATTGAGTTGGAACAAAGTTAAGGTTTGCCTCTTTTATATCTATTGTGCCACTTAGTTTTGATCGGTTGTTCTTATATTGATAATGAAGTGATTTATCAGTACCTATATAGAGATCACCAAATAAATTCCGTGAGGTTTCTTGAGATGCTTGACTTAAAAGGGCTATATCACCATCCATTGTGAAGTCAATATATTTAATACCTACTCCTTCTGTTATTATTTCACCATGAGCAATCATAGTACCTGAGTACTTGCTGTTCCCTATATTCTTCAGAGTTATGTTTCTAACATCAATTTTATTTTGATTGAAATTCATCTCAAAATCTAATCCATAATCTAAGTTTGTAACATCTGCAGTAAAAGTTGAATTCTTAAGGTTCATATAACCATCATAATTCAGATCTGAAAGAGAACCAGAAATGTTGACCTCAGAATTTAGAAGTCCTCGTTGATCAGCAAGAGTTGGTATAAGTCTTCCTAAGGATGCAATATTAAAATCCTTAGTAATAAATTTCAATCCTATATTCTTTGTAGAATCTACTTGATTATTATCAGGATCAAGTCCTAGATAAATAGGGATATCTCCCTTCATTGTAAGAAGTGGTTTTGAAGTGTTTCTAGTTGAGTCGGTAAATAGAATTTGTGTAGCGAGGTTTTTATCCTGATAGTTTAAATCAAGATATAGTGACCCCAAATTTTTATCATTGATAATAATATCTTCACCCGCTAAGTCAACTGTGATTATCGGATAAATGGTTGTTCCAGAAAGCTCTGAATATAAATTAACCGTAAATTCATCATCACTGTTCTCAAATCCAAAGAGATATTTTCCTAATAATCCACCATAAAGATTTCTTACTTGTATTTTAATATCTTGTGAAAAATCAGAATTTACTACTCCATCGATCATTAGTTCAGAATCATTGTTGTAAAGCATAAATTCATCTATTGTGAACTGTTGAGGGGAATTGGTCAGAATTAACGGTTGATGATTTTCTAAAGAAAAGTCTTGATAAAAAACACCAAAATTATCTACAGTAATTGTTTCGATACTATCAATAATAGTAACATTACCATTTAATTTTGTATTTATATTTTCATCAATATCACCGGAAATATTATAGTAAATTCTACTTTCATTAAAAACAAAATCTGCAGAAAGATTATCCATATTAACTCCGGACACAATCCTTTTTGAATCAAAGGAAAGCGAACCAAAAATATTATCGAATGAATAACTATGATTATCAACACCAATATTTATACTACCACCTACATCGGAAATAAAAAACACATCCCTATCTTTAAAGAGGAATAGATAATCTATGTCTACATTTGTGCTCATCGAAAAGTTAGATGAATCATTTTCAATATAACCATCACCTAAACCTGAAATGGAAATTTCATCCCTACCTAAAAGAACTGCAATAATTCTAAAATCCTTAAACTCAAAATCGTAATCGAGGTAAAGTTCCTTTTCAACAAGATATTCATTTCTATGAAGTTCATTAAATGTTACAAAATCAATCTCGTCGTGATCAAGAGGATTCAACTCTTCCAATTTATTTCCAATAGAATAATTTATTTTGGTTACTTGATGATTAAATAGTTTGTAGGCATCTTCGAGATTATATTCTCCATTCAGATTAAAATCTAAAAGATCAGATTGAAGTGAAATGCTTCTCATTTCATTATCCAGTTCCATATCAAGTTTGAATTTAATACTATCAAATTCATTCTCACCTATGCGAGAGTCTATAAAGTTTAAGTGGAAAGTCCCTTCAGTTTCGTTGATATCTAAAGAATGACCATTAAATGAAAATTCAAAATTGAGTGATGAAGTAAGTGAAGAATCTTCTGTAATTTGGGCAAGATCTAAGTTTTTAAATCCTCCTTGAAGATTATATATTGGATTGTCGCTCTCAGCTAGGTCAAGAAATCCGGTTACGAAAGTACCTACTTTATTAACCTCAGCCTCAACTTCAAGTTCAATAAACTGATCGGTGGTCAGAAGTTTTGTATCTAAAGAATCGAAAAAGTATTTGTCCATAAATGAGTTATAAACATGAAGATCCATTTCTGAAGTAGATTCAGATGGATTGAATCCTTTGCCTTTAAATTGACATGAAGAATTTACGTTGCTCGGTATTCCAATTGTAGAATTTAGATTTATGTTATTTGTTGTGAACTTGTAGTCGTATTCAATTAGGTCCGGATACATATCCATAAATGCTTCAAAGGTAATATTTCCATCATCAATTCTACCATCACCAGCAGCTTTAAACTTCAAAGGTTCACCAGAATATTGTAAATTCAAATTCTCAACAACAAGATCAGGATAAGAGGGGAGTTCCAATCCTTTTAAGAACTTGTCCACTTCCCAATAAGCAACTGTCGAATTTGTAAAGTTTGCGTTAATATATAATTTTTTAGGTGTATGGAGATTTTGAAGTGATCCCTCCATCGATATATCTGTTCGCTCAAATTTCAAATTTGCTTTATGGTTGAAATTACCAAATGAACCTTCTGCCTCTAAATCTAGTTCAATATCTCCTCTCATAAAATCAACAGCATCGAGAAAGGAACTAAGATCACTTCCTCTAAATGGACTGGCTCTAAATTTCAAAAATAAAGGATAGTCTTTAAAATCAGCTAAATCTATATCTCCGAATAAATTAAGGCTATCTAACCTTGCCGATAAATTTAGAGATGAATAATCTGTAATAATTGAAAGGTCTTTTGCTTCAACATATTCTTCAGAGAGTTGAAAATTTCCACTGAGATTTAAAAGATTAAAGTTGTTTAGGTTAGGATTAAAAAAAAGACTATCAACAGTTAAAGCAAATTCTCGGGAGTTAATATCAGCGTATGCGCTTGCTTGTAAATTGAATTGCTTAATTGAAAGATCGTCAAAGTTTATTGTCTCATATTTATTGTTTGATCCTTTATAACTATACTTTCTCAAATTGATATTTGCATTAGCAAAAGTAAGATTATTTATTTTTATATTAAAAGGAAATTCCCCTTGTGGTTCACCCTGTTCAAGGAGAGTATCGACTTCATAAGATGATTCTAAAGAATCAGTTCTAATTATTTTCGCAATATTCCATTCCCCCGATTTTTCTTTAATCAGATCGACATCCATTTCATAAATTTGAAACGTGGTGAAATTTAATTCTTGAATTAATAAAGGGAATGGATTAATACCAAGGCTAATGTTTTTTGCAGTAAAAATTGTATCACCGTCATCAACAAGTGATACATCATTAAGTACCAAACTAGTAATGATTGTTCCTTCGATTGAACCAAGATTAAAATCAGCAGAGAATGTTTCTTGAGTGTATTCTAATATCTTATTTCTAACGATGTTTCGAAAAGTTGAAGTTTGAGAAAAGCCAAAAAATAATATTATGAGAACAAATAATCCTAAAAAGAAGTAAATAATCCCATTCCCAATTTTTCTGGGCACACTTCTTTTAACATTATTTTTTTTAAAGATCATTTATACATGTCGTAAATTTTATCAACTATTTTTGAAGTTGACTGATCTGTTACAATTTCAATTGATTCTACTTTCCCACCATCTCTTTCAACAATATCTTTACCAACAATTTGATCGATAGGCCAGTCTGAACCTTTAACTAATATATCTGGAATTAGTTCCTTGATTAATTGTTCAGGAGTATCTTCCTCAAATAATGTAATATAATCTACTGATTTCAAATTATAAAGAAGGAATGCTCTTTCTCTTTCATTAATTATCGGTCTTTTCTCACCTTTTAATCTTTTTACAGAAGCATCTGAATTCAGACCAATAATTAATATATCACCTTTTTCTTTAGCCTTTGCCAGGTAGTCTACGTGTCCAGCATGTAATATATCGAA
>JBDLIN010000046.1:0-19953 GCA_039714835.1 Bacteroidota bacterium
TAATGTTATCAATTGATTGATATAAAGAAACATATTCTTAGTAAATCCTATTTCATGGATATTGCAAAAGCTGCTTCTGATCTGAATATAGAAGCATTTATTGTTGGTGGTTATATTCGAGATTTAATATTAGAGAGAAAACTTGACGATGTTGATATTCTTATAATTGGTGATGGAGTTGAGTTTGCTAAGACACTTGCATCTAAACTAGGTGTTGAGAATATTGCTATCTATAAAAATTTTAGAACAGCTCACTTTAAATATTTAGGAATTGATTTTGAGTTCGTTGGTGCACGAAAGGAATCTTATGCAGTAGACAGTCGTAATCCTGAAGTGGAAGCCGGAACTTTTGATGATGATATTGATAGACGAGACTTTACAATCAATACAATTGCACTTTCACTAAATGCTTCAAATATTGGTGAAATTGTCGATAAATATAAAGGTGTGGAGGACATCCAAAATAAATTAATTAAAACTCCTCTTGATCCTGAACATACATTTAGTGATGATCCGCTGAGAATAATGAGAGCATTCAGATTTGCCTCACAGCTAAACTTTACTCTTGATAAAAAGCTTTTTGAATCAACGTCAAAAATGGCTGAGAGATTGGAAATTATTTCGAAAGAAAGAATTACTGATGAGTTCATGAAAATTCTTGGATCACCTAAACCTTCAATTGGATTAAAGCTGCTTTATAACTCCGGTGCAATGAAATATGTTTTTTCAGAAATTTCAAATCTAGGCGGAGTTGATCAGCGAAATGATTTTCATCATAAGGATGTTTTTCTTCATACTTGCCAAGTTGTGGATAATATTGCACAAGTATCAGATGATGTTTGGTTAAGATTTGCCGGACTAGTTCACGATATTGCAAAGCCACAAACTAAAAGATTTGATGAAAAAATAGGATGGACTTTTCACGGACATGAAGAACTTGGTGCAAGGATGATGAAAAGTATTTTCAAGAAGATGAAACT
This sequence comes from Bacteroidota bacterium, assembly GCA_039714835.1. GTDB lineage: Bacteria > Bacteroidota > Ignavibacteria > Ignavibacteriales > Melioribacteraceae > SZUA-22. The sequence goes on from JBDLIN010000046.1 coordinate 981, forward strand.
TCCATTCTCTAAGCTTGATTATATTCGTAAACTGGTTCGTCTCCATCTTCGTCCTTTAGCATTAGTCTCGGATACTGTTACAGATTCAGCCATAAGAAGATTCGTTGTTTCTATTGGAGAAGATCTGGAGGATATGATAGCTCTTTGCAGAGCAGATATTACAAGTAAAAATCCAGTGAAGGTTACCCAATATCTCGCTAATTATGATAAGGTAATGGAAAAGGTAAGAGAGGTTAGGGAAAAAGATAAACTTAGAGAATTTCAATCACCCGTCAGAGGTGATGAGATTATGGAGATCTGCGGTATTCCTGCTTCAAAGACTGTTGGAGAGATAAAATCTGCAATTGAAGAAGCAATTTTAGATGGGGAGATTGGAAATAATTATGATGAGGCGTTAGCCTTTTTACTAAAAATTAAAGACAATTACGTTAAATAATTTCATCCATATTAACACTATTTTACTCTTACGGTATTTTCAACTCTAACAATCTTATTTGCAATTAAACCTTCTTCAATAGTTTCTTCATAATATTTTTGTGCATCGACTATTAAGCATGAACCAGAAAGTTTTTCATCCAAACGACCATCTACTTTCAAATCATTGAACAACGAAATTCTTTTTTTGCCTAATCGATTATCAACAACCTTAAACTGATTAAACGGTTCACCAATTTCTAAAATGTAAGTTGTTATCTCGAATATAAAATTTTGCCTTTTAAAAATGTATTTCAACTCTTCTGAGTTGTTCTGAACTTTAATAAGTTTGTTGTCCCTCTCAAGTAAATTCAAGGAATAGTCATAAATGATTTGTGCTTTATTTGTAGTGATATCTCCTCTTATTACTTCATCAATTATGCGATCCTGGTTAAGGTCAACTGCAACAAAATCATCACCAATTAAATGATTACATGATCGGGGATTGTTTGGACAATAAAGGGATCTAATTAAATAATGATTACCCTCATACTCGAATTTAAATTGTGCGACTTGCATCTGTTTTTCGGACGCTGTGCATCCAATTAACAATAATAACACGAAGACGATAATAAGGTTTTGATATATTACTAGAGGAAATTTATAATATATTTTTGAAAGATTTTTCATTTTTCTCTCCGAAATAATTAATCAAATTAACAATAGAAGAGAATATAATATTTAAAGTACTACTATAATTATACAACAAATTCCAATGAATTGTTCGTAAATGTTAAACGATTTTATCAACTTGTATCTTGTTATTAAAAGATTCAATAAAGCATAGAATCCATTGTTAATATAAAATTGAGTTAAGACAAATATTAAGAAATTTATTATTAAATGACTATTTTGCATAAATAAAGTATTATTTTCTTTTCTTAAATGTAACTTTTATCACACATCATCCGTCAAAAAGGGTGTGAAAGAATTTAGATATTATATTTATTGATTTAACTACGGAGAAATTATGAAGAAAATTGTGATTCTTCTATTTAGTTTTCTATTAATCACAACAGCATTTGGACAAACAGACCTTTCATTAGAGGAAGCAATTCAGATCGCACTACAAAGAAACAGTGCATTGGTAAAAGCAAAACATAATCTTGAAGGTAATGCTGCATCTGTTAAATCTGCTTATGGAAATCTTATTCCAACATTAGGTATTAATGGTAGTTGGGATTGGAGTCGGTTGCAGAATCCAAATGGTGCTACGGATTCAAAATTCTATAATTTAAGTGCTGGAGGTTCAGTTGTCCTTTTTAATGGATTAGCAAACTATGCTAATATCTCTGGAGCTAAAAGAGATGAAGAAGCTGCTGAATTCAATTTTGATAAATTAAAAAGGAATATTGTTCAAACAACAACAATATTCTATTATTCAATTCTCATGAATAAAGCTCTACTTAAGGTTAGAGAAGAAAACCTTGTTTATAATCAAAAACTTCTAGAGACAATAACAGAGCGAAATAGATTAGGGTCAGCACCAATTGCAGATCTTTATGCCCAACAGGTACAAACTGGTAGCGCTGAAGTTGAAGTGATTCGAGCACAGAATCAAGTCGATGATGCACAAAATACTTTAATCGATTATCTATCACTTGATGTTTTAGAAGATTATAATTTTGTCAGCCGTATAGACAGTGTGGATGCTTCTAATATTGATGAATATAGTAAAGACTTTGATAACGTAAAATCGATGGTTGATTATGCTTTGGAAAATAGAACCGACTATATGGGCCAGCAACGTACTGTTGAAAGTGCTGATAAAGGGATTACAGTTGCAAGAGGAGGATTGTGGCCAAGTATAACTGGGAATTATGGAATATCAAAACGTGATGATACAATTAATGGTGTTATTGATTTTGATTATAGTTCATGGGGAGTAGGGATCGGTTTGAATTTCCCAATTTTTTCTAATTGGAATACAGAAGCTTCGGTTGAATACGCAAAAATTAGATTGTTAAATGCGGAAGAAGATCTGCGAGCATTAGAACGCCAAATTAAGATCGAAGTTAAACAAGGATTCCTGGATTTTGAAGCAGTAAAAAAAGCGTTAGATGTAGCTATTAAAACTGTACAATCTGCTTCAGAAAACAGAAGAGTACAATACGAAAGATATAGTCTTGGCTCGGGAACATTCCTTGAAGTTCTTCAATCTGATAGGGATTACCAAAATGCTCTAAGCCTAAGAATTGATGCAGAGTTCAATTTCCATAGTGCTAGAGAAGCATTGTTAAACAGCATTGGAAAATTAGGATATCAACAATATGAAACAAACAGTGATGAAGGAGAATAAATAATGGCAAAAGGGAAAGGTAAAAAGTCGAAAAAGAAACTTTTCATTTTTGGTGCCTTAGGTTTAATGCTAATCATTATTATTGTATTAGTGGTAACAAGTGGTGATAAAGAAGAAATAATCTCTGTTCAAACAGAAAAAGTAGAGAAAAGAACTGTTACGCAGGTTGTTTCTGCAACAGGTAAAATATTTCCTGAGTATCAAGTTGAATTAAGACCGGAAGTTACTGGAGAAATTGTTGAATTGCCTGTTAAGGAAGGTGATATTGTTGATCGAGGACAATTACTTATCAGAATAAAACCTGAGCAATATACTGCACAAAGAAACAGGGCAGCAGCAAGTCTTGAATCTTCTAAAGCAATGTTAAAAGTACGCAAAGCTGATATGGATAAAATTGAATCTGATTATGAGAGGGTGCAGGGATTGTTCAATAAAGAGTTGGCAAGTGAGCAGGAACTTGAAACTGCGAAAGCAAACTACTTAAAAAGTGTTGGCAGTTATGAATCGCAAAAGGCTTCTGTTAAACAAGCAGAAGCAAGTTTAGCAGACGCTCAAGAACAGTTAGATAAGACAGTTATTTATTCTCCAATTGAAGGTAGAATTACAGCTCTAAATGTTGAACTAAGTGAACGTGTTTTAGGAAGTTCATTCAGTCAAGGTACTCATTTAATGACTGTTGCTGACCTTTCTAAGATTGAAGCAAGAGTTGAAGTAGATGAAAATGATGTCGTAATTATCAGTGTTGGTGATACAACTAATGTAGAAATAGATGCATTTGGTGATAGGAAATTCCTAGGACTAGTTTCTCAAATTGGAAATAGTGCTCAAACAACAGGATTTGGTTCACAAGATGAGGTCGTGAATTTTGAAGTAAGAGTTAAATTACTAGAACCGGATGAACAAATTAGACCAGGAATGTCATGCGATGCTGATATTGAAACTGAAACTAAATACGACGTGATAGCGGTCTCAATTGAGAGTATCACAGCTAGAAAGGAGAAACCAAAAGATGGGGAGGGAAATGAAGAAGGTAAAACAAGTTCAAAAAAACGAAAAAAAACTCAGGAAGTTATTTTTGTTGTCAATGGAAATGAGGTAACTCAAACAAAAGTCAAAACTGGAATAAGTGATGATACATATACTGAAATATCAGAAGGATTAGAAGGGGGAGAAACTATTGTTAAAGGTCCATACCGAGCAATATCAAAAGAACTGAACGATGGTTCAAAAGTAAGGCTGCCAAAGGATAAAGAGAAGAAGGAAAAAGATACGGAAGGAAAAGGTGAATCAGAAGCAGATTCAACAAAGGAAGGTAAATCTGAGGTCGATTCAACAAAAGATAACTAATTCAGAAAGCTAACTATCAGGTAAAAATAAAAATGAATATTATTAACATTGAGCATATTGCCAAAATATATCAAGTAGGGTCAGAAGAAGTTCATGCATTAGCTGATGTTTCTTTGAAGATCGATAAAAATGAATATGTTGCCATTATGGGACCATCCGGTTCTGGTAAATCTACTCTAATGAATATACTTGGGTGTTTAGATACACCAACAAAAGGATTATATGAATTCACTGGTGAAAATGTAAGTCAGATGAATGATAATGAGCTTGCTTCAATCAGAAATCGTCAAATTGGATTTGTATTCCAAACATTTAACTTACTTCCCCGTTCGGATGCACTCCATAACGTAGAATTGCCTTTAATTTATGCTGGGATTTCTGGTGCTGCAAGACGTGAAAAAGCAGAAGCAGCACTTGAAAATGTTGGACTATCAGATAGAATGAGACATAAACCAAATGAATTATCAGGTGGTCAGCGTCAACGTGTAGCTGTCGCTAGAGCTCTCGTAACTGATCCAGCAATTATCTTAGCAGATGAACCAACTGGAAACTTGGATACGAAAACCGGTGCAGATATAATGTCATTGTTTAATGATATTCATGAAACTGGAAATACAATTATTCTTGTTACTCATGAAGAATATATCGCAGAACACGCAGATCGTATTATACGTTTGCGTGATGGATTAGTTGAAAAAGATGAATATGTTAGTAATAGGTATATACCTAACCAAAAGCAACCAATATAGATTGGAGGCTCAAAATGAATTTTTTATTTGAATTAAAAGAAGGTCTAATAATTTCACTAAAAGCTATTAGAGCTAATAAGGTGAGATCTGTACTCACTACTCTTGGTATAATTATTGGCGTTACATCTGTTGTTTTAATGTCTGCAGCGATAAAAGGAATTGATCAATCATTCCAAGAAGGAGTTGCTTCACTTGGAAGTGATAACCTTTACATAGATAAATGGGCTTGGTTTAATAATGATATCCCTTGGTGGGAACTTAGAAATAGAAAAAATTTAAAGTTGAAACATTTTGAAAAGTACAAAGCGGCTGCTAAACTCCCTTTAGCTGTTGCCCCAACTGCCAATGCTTTTCGAACAATAAAATATGAGGAAAAATCTGTTCAATCCATTGCACTAACTGGTACAAATCACGATTATATAAATGTAACTAATTTAACATTTAGCGAAGGTAGATTCTTCTCAGAGTTTGAAAGTAATGGAGGACATTCTGTTATTGTTTTGGGAAGCGAGATTGCAAAGAAACTTTTCCCTCATGGTGGGGGAATTGGACAATTTGTTAAAGTAGGACCAGCAAAATTCAAAGTGGTTGGAATACTTGAAGAACAAGGAAGCTGGGTTATGGGTGCTTGGAATCCGGATAATCAAGTATATTTCCCAATTCAAAATATTTATAAGTATTTCCAAAACGAACATTGGGGAAGTATTACTATAGGTGTTCGAGCACCTAACAGCCAAATGGTTGAAGCTGTAAAGGAAGAAGCAATTGGAATAATGCGTAGAGTAAGAGGACTTAAATATGATGAGAAAAATGATTTTTCTGTGAACCAACAGGAAGGGCTGTTAAATAACATTAATGAATCTGTTGGAGTTATTCAAATTGCAGGATTACTGATTACTAGTTTAGCTTTGTTTGTTGGTGCAATTGGAATTATGAATATTATGTTCGTCTCAGTAAAGGAACGTACAAAAGAGATTGGTATTAGAAAAGCTATTGGAGCAAAAAAACGAACTATATTAGGTCAGTTTATTTCTGAAGCAGCTATTATTTGCTTGATTGGAGGGATGATCGGATTAGGTCTTGCTGTTGTCGGTAGTATGATCATAGGCCAATTCGATTTCCCAGTTACTGTTGACGCAGATGCTGTAATAATTGCTGTTACTATTTCATTGATAACCGGAGTATTATCAGGCTTTGCTCCAGCTTATACTGCATCAAAATTAGATCCTGTAGATGCTTTGAGATATGAATAATGCAATTATTTGAAGTAATTAAAATAGCGTTAAATGCTTTAAGGGTGAATAAACTTAGATCATCTCTTACCATTTTAGGAATAATAGTTGGAATTTTCTCAATAATTTCTATCAGCACAATTATAACTATGCTTCAAAAGAGTATTGAAGACGGAGTATCTGCACTCGGGAAAAATACTTTTCAACTTCAGAAATGGCCTTCTGTTAGAACAGGAACAGCTGAAGAGAGAGCTCTTATCAGGAACCGGCGGAATATGACGCTCGATGAGTTTTATAAACTGTATGATAAACTTGAAGGTCAAGCCAAAAATGTTGGAGGTGAATTTTGGCAGTTTGGACGAAGGGTGAAGTTTGGAAATAAGGAGACAAATCCTAATATTCAATTGTGTGGATGTACACATGAAACATTCCCAAATAATAATTGGTTCATTGATGAAGGGCGGGAGTTTAACGAAAGAGAATGTCAAAGTGGAGCCAGATATATAATCATTGGTCGTGATGTTTCAAAAGCACTTTTTGAAAATATTGATCCAATTGGGCAGGAAGTTAAAATTGATGGAAGAAAATATACTGTATTAGGACTTCTCGAAAAGCAGGGTGATTTCTTTGGTCAGAGTCAGGACAATTTTGCAGTAATTCCAATAAAAACTTTTATATCATATTATGGTGATAGACGGCGAAGTATCAACATTACTATTTCATCGTTCGAGAGAGATTCATATCAAGATTTAATTGAAGTTGCTGAAGGGTACTTTCGAACAATAAGAAAAGTTCCTCCAGGTGAGCCTAATGATTTCGAGGTGAGATCTAATGAAAATACTCTTCGAATTATTAATGAAATGACTGCTGGAGTAAGGATAGGAGCCTTTGTAATTGCCGGTATCGCTTTACTAGCAGCTGGTGTTGGAATAATGAATATCATGTTAGTCTCGGTTACAGAACGAACTCGGGAAATTGGAATTCGAAAAGCGATTGGGGCTAATAAGCTAAATGTTTTAATTCAATTTCTAACCGAGGCCATTACACTGTCTGTTTTTGGAGGATTAATTGGAATTGTTTTAGGTGTTGCTACTGGTAACTTTGCTGGTTCATTCTTGAATGCGGCAGCTGTTCTTCCTATTGATTGGATTATGATCGGAGTGACACTATGTGTTTTTATCGGTGTCCTTTTTGGTACCTATCCAGCCTATAAGGCTGCAAATCTTGACCCTATCGAAGCGCTAAGGTATGAATAAAAACAACAAACAAATTTCATCCCTCTGAATAAAACCAAAACCAAAATACCCTTTCCATTTAAGGTGATATTGTTTTATTTTAGCAATTAAGTTAATCCTATTTATTGTTACACCTAAAAAAATAATATGAGATTTTTAGAAATATTCAAAGTTGCTTTTACTTCACTCAAAACAAATAAACTTCGTTCTTCATTGACTATTCTTGGAATTGTAGTAGGCATCTTCTCAATTATTTCAATTAGTACAGTTATTTCTATGCTTCAAAAAAGTATTGAGGAAGGGGTGTCATATCTTGGTTCTAATACTTTTCAAATTCAGAAGTGGCCTGCCGTTAGAGTTGGAGACCATAGTGAGTGGCGGAAATATCGTAATAGAAAAAATCTATCTATTCAAGATTATGAAGATTTAGAAAATGTTTTAATCGAAGCAAAAGCAGTGGCAGCTACTGTTGGAAGAGGTGGGAGAGTTGTTAAGTATAAGAATGAAAAAACAAATCCTAATGTGCGAGTTTTTGGTATAACTCCAAGTGCTTTCATAACAAGGGAATGGAATGTTGCTGAAGGACGAGCAATTAACCTTCAAGATTATAAAAGTAGCAGAAAAGTTGTAGTCCTAGGTGCAGATCTTCCAGAAAAACTATTTCAAGGAATAAGTCCAATTGGTGAGGAAATTAGTGTTGGCGGATACAGATTAAAAGTAGTCGGAGTTCTTGAAGAAAAAGGGGCAATTTTTGGTCAGAGTCAGGATAACTTTGCAATAATTCCACTCTCAACATTCTCAAGTTTTTATGGAAGTCGAAGAAGAAGTTTAGGTATATCTGTGATGGCAGAAAATAAAGAGAGTTACAATCAGCTTATGGAAATTACTGAAGGTTATTTAAGAACAATTCGAAAAGTACCTGCGGGAGACCCTAACGATTTTGAAATAGTTTCAAATGAATCAGTACTGAAGCAAATAAACGATATGACTTCTGGAGTAAGAATCGGTGCATTTGTTATTGCGGGAATAGCTTTGCTGGCTGCTGGGGTAGGTATAATGAATATAATGTTAGTTTCAGTAACAGAAAGAACAAAAGAGATTGGACTAAGGAAAGCAGTAGGTGCAAAAAGAAAGAATATACTTTTCCAATTTCTAACTGAAGCAGTAGCTCTTAGTTTGGTTGGCGGTTTTATAGGAATTGTTTTGGGAATTTCTGTTGGTAATTATGCAGGTTCTTTTCTTAATGCGGTTGCTACTATTCCGATTGATTGGGTAGTCATTGGAGTAATGCTTTGTGTTATGATTGGGATTGGATTCGGAACTTATCCGGCATACAAGGCTGCAAATCTAGATCCAATTGACGCTCTTAGGTGGGAATAGTATTTATACTCCTTAAAAACTTTATTTGTGAGAAGGTACCCAGATTAACAATTTTATTTAACTTCAATTTATCTTATTTTTTACCATTCTATATCAAAATTTATTTTCAATTCTTAAAAATTAGCGATTGATATTTGCGAAAGATTTCCATCTTAATAATATCATTTTTTGTCATTGCATTTATTCCATTAAATGCTCAGAATAGTTTTACTAAAAAAACTGTTAATGATACTATTCCTATAAATCTTGATAATATTTATAAGCTTAGTCAAAATAATATTATTGAGGGTAGCGAGACAGTCCTTTTGAAAGGATTTCCTCTGAATAAATCTGATTATAACTTAAATTATCGAACAGCTACATTCAGTCTTTCTGATAGTCTAGAATACTCACTTTTTGATACGCTTTTTATCACTTACCAAACTATTATTATTCCAATAAAAAATAAATATAGCAGACGTAGTCTTGTAGTAAGATATGAAGAAAATATGAGTGACAGTATAAGAGTTATCAAAAGCGATTTAGCGCCATTATCTTCTGAATCTATTTTTGGCGAGGGGATTAATAGAAGCGGTTCAATTAGTCGTGGATTTACTGTTGGAAGCAATCAAGATTTAAAAGTAAACAGTGGAATGAGGCTTCAGTTTTCTGGTAAACTCAGCGACGATCTGGAAATTATTGCAGCCTTAACGGATCAAAATACTCCTATACAACCTGAAGGAACTACAGAAAGATTGGAAGAATTGGATCAAGTATTTATTAAAGTGAAACACCCAAATGCTGCAGCAACATTTGGGGATTTTGAAATGAAGAGTAATGTTGGTGAATTTGGAAAGATTAGCAGGAAGATGCAAGGTTTAGAGGGAGAAGTATTTTTAGGGAACACAACTGGTAAAGGAATTCTGGCTGGGAGTAGAGGTAAATTTAATACAAATCAATTATTAGGATCAGATGGTAATCAAGGTCCTTATAGATTATCAGGAATAAATAATGAACAAGCAATAATTGTTGTAGCTGGTACTGAAACAATTTATATAGATGGTGAAAAATTGAATAGGGGTGAGAATAACGATTATGTTATTGACTATTCTTTAGCAGAAATTACTTTTACTACAAATAAATTGATTACTTCTGCATCAAGAATAACAGTTGATTTTGAATATATAGATCGGCAATATGAACGAAATTTAATAGGTGGAAATGCCACAACAAAATTTTTTAGTGATAAGTTAAAATTATCTTTCAACTATTTTAGTGAAGGTGATGATGAAAATAATCCAATTGATCTTATACTATCCGATGAAGATAAGCAAGTATTAGAAAATGCTGGGGATGATAGATATAATGCAGTAAAATCTGGCGTAACAATTGCTTCAGAGGATTCTTCAGGGCGAAGAGTGGGGACTTATACAAAGATTGATACCTTAATCAACTCTGAAGCTTATACTTATTATTATTACGATCCGGGAGCTGATAATTCAATTTATAATGTTACCTATAGTTATGTTGGCAATGGTCAAGGCGATTATCAAAGAATAAGTGTTGGAAACTTTGAATTTGTAGGTATTGGAGAAGGTGACTATTTGCCAATTAAATTTCTTCCCTTAGCGCAACAAAAACAACTCGGAAATTTTGTAATAGAAGCTACACCTTGGGAAAATCTGACTATGAGTTTTGAAATTGCCGGTAGCTTTTTTGATAAAAATAAATTTTCAAATATTGATAATGATGATAACTTTGGAAGAGCACATAATTTAGCTTTGATCTTAGACAGATCAGAGATTGATTTGGGAGCACTCTCTTTAGGATTAGTTGGTTTAACATATCGTGAAAGGTATGTGCAGGATAGATTCACAACACTGGATAGATATAATACAGTTGAATATAATCGTGATTATAATATTACTGATACAAGTCCGCAAAATGAAACACTTCGTGAAGCTAAATTATTTCTGCAGCCTATTGATGAACTTACTGCAGATCTAAACTATGGGTTTCTAAAACGGGGAAGTTTGTTTCAATCTGATCGATATTTTGGGGACATAAAACATAATGAACCGAAAAAATTCAATGCGTCATACAATTATGATTATGTTAATACATCTGATCTTAACTCATCAAGTAAGTGGTTCAAACAGAATGCTTCTGCTTCATATTTATTAGGCAAATTTGAACCAGGGATTGATTTTTTATATGATGATAAAAACAGGTGGAAGGGAAATTCAGATTCACTCTCCAACGATAGTCATAAATTCTCCGAAATAGGAGCCTTTCTAAATGTAATAAATATTAGCGGATTAAATCTCAATACTCGTGTTTCATCCCGTGATGAATTTTTTCCACTAAATGGGATGATGGAAAAAGAATCAAATTCTCTTCTTCAGAGTTTTTTTCTAAAATATAGTGGAATTCGGGAGCTGAACTTATCATTCAATGTTACGCTTAGAGACAAAAATATTACCGAAGTATTTCAACAAACTGGAAGAACCGATAATAAGTCAGTGCTTATTCGCTCTTTGAATAAATTAAGATTTTGGAAAAATTTTATTACTGGAGATTTGTTTTATGAAGCATCCACCCAAAGTTCTGCAAAACTAGAAAAAGTATTTGTTCGGGTTCACAAAGGTGAAGGGAACTATAGTTATCTAGGAGATCTTAACAATAATGGGATTGCTGATGAAGAAGAATTTATCCCTGATCCATATGATGGCGATTATATTACTATTCAACTTCCCACATCAGAATTATTTCCGGTAATTAACTTAAAAACAAGCACGAGATGGAAAGTTAACTTTGCTTCAATTCTAAAAAACTCTAGAACTTTTTGGTCAACGATTTTAAAATCCCTTTCTACGGAGACTCTCCTAAGGCTGGATGAATATACAGAAGAAAGTGATATTGCTTCTGTACTTCTACTAAAACCCTCTATATTGATGAACGATAGTACAACTTTACGCGGGGCAAATTCTATACAGCAGGATTTTTTTCTCTTTAAAAACAAACCGGATCTTTCTTTTCGATTTAGATATATGGAGAATAATAGATTTACAAAATATAACTCAGGAGATGAGAGATCAAATTTAATTGAAAGGTCATTAAGAATACGATTCAGAATGGTTAAAGAAATCAGCAATCAGACTGATTTCATAAATCAAACCGATAATGTAGCAAGCGAAATTAATGCAAATAGAGCTAGATTATTGTCTATCAACAATTTGATATCTGATTTTTCATACAGACCTATTCAAAGTATTGAGGTTGGTTTTAAATTTAATTTTGGACGCAGCATTGATAATCTACCAGATAATCCAACAATTCTAGACAATAATTCACAGTTATTGCGTTTTACATTTTCGTTCGCCAATAAAGGGCGACTGCGTTTAGAAGCAGAACGGAATGAGATAACGGATAATGGAACTGAAAATGACATCCCATTTGAAATGCTGCGTGGAAATGTAATAGGAAACAACTATTTTTGGAGAGTTAATTTTGATTATCGTATTGCTAAGAATCTCCAGGTCACCTTAAATTATAATGGTAGAAAGCAAGGAGAAGGCAATATAGTTCATAATATGCGATCAGAAGCTAGAGCATATTTTTAATGATTCTATAAGTAACCAGTTGCTTAATTGTTGCAATTGGTATAGATTGGAAAAACAATAAAATATGAAAATTAAGTCAAATATAGTCGAAGCTCACATTTTTAGGAAGATAGAAGATAAAATAGAATTCTTAGCTTTGAAACGTTCTCAAGACGGTATATATCCAAATATTTGGCAAATGGTTACGGGAGCAATTCATGATAATGAAAAAGCATATAAAACTGCTGTAAGAGAAATTTTAGAAGAGACAGAGTTAGTTCCCAAAAAGTTATGGGCATTACCAAATATTAATTCTTTTTATTCTGCTGCTGAGGATAGTATTGTGATGATACCTGTATTTGCTGCAGAGGTCGCAGAGAATAGTAAAATTACTCTATCTGATGAACACTCTGAATTCAGATGGGTAGATAAAGATGAAATGATACAACTACTTGCGTGGCCAGGTCAAAGAAAATCTGTTGAAATACTCTATGATTATTTCTCAAAAGAAACTAAATTAAATGAACTAATTGAAATTAAAATTTAAATAAGGAAAATAAAATTGGGTTTATTAGTAGTAGGTTCAGTAGCATTTGATACGGTTGAAACACCATTTGACAAAATTGATAACGCCTTAGGTGGATCAGCGACTTATATATCACTAGCCGCAAGTTATTTTACTGCTCCGGTCAAATTGGTTGCTGTTGTGGGTGATGATTTTGGAGATGAAAACATTCAACTTTTGGAGAATCGAGATATTGATTTAACCGGACTTGAGATAATAGAAGGAGAAAAAACTTTTCGCTGGGGAGGGAAGTATCATTATGATTTGAATACTCGTGATACGAATTTTACTCACCTAAATGTGTTTGAGAATTTTGATCCGGTTATACCAGAAAAAATGAGATCAAGCAGATTTCTAATACTCGGGAATATTATGCCATCCCTTCAATCAAAAGTTTTGGATCAAATGAATGATACCAAGTTTGTTGTGTGTGATACTATGAACTTATGGATAGAAAATAATAGGGAAGACCTACTTAATGTTTTGGAAAGAATAGATCTATTAGTAATCAATGATTCCGAGGCAAGATTACTGACAAACGAACCAAATTTGATAAAAGCAGCTAGATTAATCAAGGAGATGGGTCCGAACTATCTCATCATTAAGAAAGGAGAACATGGTGCGTTATTATTTGGAGAGGAAAAAATATTTTCTGCACCGGCTTATCCGTTAGAAAACATATTTGATCCAACTGGTGCCGGAGATGTCTTTGCGGGTGGATTAATTGGATTCCTCCATAAAACCTCTGATATTAACTTTGAAAATTTAAAGCGTGCAGTAATCTATGGAAGTACGATGGCATCATTTTGTGTTGAGAAATTTAGTACGAAGGGGATAGAAAATCTATCAAATTTAGAAATCAAAAGTAGATACTTAGAGTTTTTAGAATTGAGTAAAGTTAATGACAATGAGTGATTTCACATCATTAAAATTTGAAAATAATAAGCTGATTTACATCAATCAAACAAAACTTCCTTTGGTCGAAGAGTATGTTACAACGGATGATTACGAACGAATAGCTGAAGCTATTGAAATACTTGAGATTAGAGGGGCTCCTGCAATTGGTGTCGCAGCAGCATATGCATTAGCTCTATCAATTAAAAATGAATCGGAAGAACAGCACAAGACGTTTAATGAGGCATATCAAAGATTAGCGGAAACACGTCCAACTGCAGTAAATTTATTTTGGGCTTTGGATTCTGTAAAAGAAATCTTCGACAATAACCAAACTTCGTCATCATTATTTTTCTTACTAATTAATAAAGCGATTGAAATCCATCAAGATGATATTAATAAATGCGAGGAGATAGGGAATAATGGAGTTGAATTGCTGGAGAAGGACTCAACAATTTTAACTCACTGCAATACCGGGCAATTAGCGACAGGAGGTAATGGTACAGCTTTTAATGTCATCAAAAAAGGATTTGAAAGTGGAAAAGTAAAATTTGTATATGCTGATGAAACAAGACCACTGCTCCAAGGTTCAAGATTAACAGCATTTGAATTATCAAAAGCCGGCATCCCTTTTGAAATATTAGTAGATTCTGCTGCAGCAACCTTATTTGCAAAAGAGGAAATTGATGCTGTGATTGTTGGTGCCGACAGAATTGCTGCAAATGGTGATACAGCAAATAAAATTGGAACTTTTAACTTAGCTGTACTATGTCAGCATTTTAACATTCCGTTTTATATAGCTGCTCCAATCAGTACTATTGATACTTCAATATCATCCGGTGATGAAATTAATATTGAAATGAGAGATCAAACAGAATTATCGTTTATTAATGATGTGCAAGTAACAAATTCAAATTATGATGCTTACACTCCAGCTTTTGATGTTACACCAAACGAATTGATTACTGCAATTATTACAGATAGAAAAAATTATCAACCACCTTTTAGTTTTTAATGTCATCAATAATTAAAACAAAAGCATTCGTACTCAGCAAACTGGAATATGGAGATACGAGTAAAATCGTAAATCTCTATACCGAAGATTTCGGTAGATTATCCGGGATAATAAAAGGCGCACGATCTCCTAAATCTAAAATTGGCAAAGCTGTTGATGTATTGAACTTTATAGACCTTGTTTTTTACAAGAAGAAAAACCGTGATTTACAAGTAATATCTCAAGCTGATTTAATTTCTCATTATCCTAATATTAAATCTGATCTTGAAAAACTTAAATACGCTTCTGCCATCATCGAGTTAGTTTTACGACTTACCGTGGAGGATGATCCTCACAAAAGATTATTCCGTGGTATTGAAAAAATGTTAAGTAGAATTGATTCTGAGACAACCCAACCGATACTATTATTTGTAATGTTTCTGAAATTTTTTATTGAGGAAATTGGTTATGGTCTAGTTATTGAAAAATGTAGTAGTTGTCAGAAAGAATTAGTAAATACTGGTACTGTTTTCTATAGTCATGAGAGTGGGTTTTTGTGTAGAGAATGCTCTACAAATTTTCTTATTACAGATGAATTTTCATTGGAACATTTCACTAAGATTATTTGTCTAAGTCAAAGGAATAATCAATGTACATATACTGAAGAGGAATTGAAAAAGATCATTACTTTTTTTGAGAAATTTCTGATTTATCATGTTGATAAATTCCAAGGTTTGAACTCATTAAAAATTTATTAAATATACGAGAGGAGAAAATGTTGAACGAAAAGAAATCACAATCAAACAAAGGGAAAAGTAAAAATTATTTAGGGATTATTGCACTACTTTTTATCGGAGCTGTTTTTGGTTCTGTTCTTGTCTCAAGTTTCGGATATGTAAGGCCAGCTCTAGCGGATATCCAAATTGGGAGAGAAACACCTCCAGAAATTAAGAGTAATCCGGAATTAATAGATTTTAATAATGCCTTTGTTGAAACAGCCGAAAAACTTACTCCATCCATTGTACAAATAACTGTAATTACAACTGAAAAAAGTAATCCCCATCAAGGATTTGAGTTTTTCTTTCCATTTAAACCAGATATCCCAAGAGAAAGACAAGGTGGCGGAAGCGGTGTTATTATCTCTGAAGATGGTTATATTTTAACAAATAATCATGTCGTTGAGAATGCAAATGAAGTGACAGTGAGATTAAATGATAAAACAAAATATGAAGCAACAGTTGTTGGAACTGATCCATTAACTGATTTAGCAGTAATTAAAATTGATGCAGAAGATCTTCCAGCAGCATATCTTGGCAATTCTGATGAATTGAAAGTTGGACAGTGGGTAATGGCAATTGGTAATCCTCTTTCGCTCTCTTCCACAGTAACTGCTGGTATAATCAGTGCACTTGGAAGAGATGTAAACATTATGCGTGATAGTTATAGTGTTGAAAACTTTATTCAGACTGATGCTGCAATAAATCCGGGAAATAGTGGAGGGGCGTTAGTTGATTTACACGGCGCTGTAATTGGAATAAATGCTGCAATAGCTACAAATGGAATGACAGGTACTTATATAGGATATGGTTTTGCAATACCAATAAATATGGCAAGAGTTGTTGCAGAAGATCTGATCTCATTAGGAAAAGTTAATCGAGGATATATTGGTGTTAGGATAGAAGAGGTTG
Source organism: Bacteroidota bacterium (assembly GCA_039714835.1). GTDB lineage: Bacteria > Bacteroidota > Ignavibacteria > Ignavibacteriales > Melioribacteraceae > SZUA-22. The sequence goes on from JBDLIN010000046.1 coordinate 17,419, forward strand.
ATGAAGATCTTGCTAAAGCAGTTGGTTTAGATAAACCAAGAGGAATTTTGATTCAGCAGATAATTGAAGATGGTGCTGCTGCAAATGAGGATATTCAAGAAGGTGATATTATTCTTGATGTTGATGGAAAAGAAGTTAATAAACCTAATGAATTACAGAGTTACATAGCCTCAAAGAGAGCTGGGGACAAAATTAAATTAAATATCTATCGTGAGGGTAAAGACATTTCTAGAAGTATTACACTTAAAGCACGTGATGATGAAGATACGCCTGAAGTTGCGAAAAATGAGAAAAAGAAAAAAGATAAAGAAGAAATGGAAGAAGCTTCATTTGATGATCTTGGATTGACTGTTAGGAATTTAAAGGGTGATGAATATGATCAATTCAAAGTTGAAAATGGAGTTTTGATCTCTAAAGTTAAGAGGTTTGGTAAAGCTGAAAATCAAAAATTATTTGCTAGTTCAGTTATAACTGAAATTGATCGAAAAAAAATTGATTCTGTTTCAGAATTGGAAGAAATAATTGAAGAAAATAAAGGTGAAGCAGTTTTACTAAAAGTTGTTGACGAAAGGGGTACTTCTCGTTTTGTTGGAATGGAAATTCCAGAATAACTTGATTTATAGATAGTATTTTTTGAAGCCCAATTCACATTTATGCGGATTGGGCTTTTTTGTTTCATCATAACCTTGAAGGTTATCAGACATAATAAAGTAAATATATTAAGTAAAATTATACTTTATTTTTCTTGTGCATATTAAGCTAACCTTCAAGGTTAATTATACAATTAAAGAAGGCTTTTTTTATATTTGCAAAGTTATTCCAAATAAATTCAAAGAAATTAAAATGATACGATTTTTAACTGCTGGTGAATCTCACGGTAAAGGTTTGACTGTTATCACTGAAGGATTTCCATCTAATCTTAAACTTGAAGAATCATATATCAATGTTCATTTAGCTCGCAGACAAATGGGTTATGGACGCGGTGGAAGGATGAAAATTGAAACCGATAAAGCAGAAATATTATCAGGTGTTCGGTTTGAAAAAACTTTGGGCTCACCTATCTCATTATTTATTAAAAATAGTGATTGGGAGAATTGGGCTGATGAAATGACATCAGGTAAACCGAAAAAGAAACATCAAAAAATTACAGTTCCTCGTCCAGGACATGCTGACCTAGTCGGTGTCTCTAAGTATGATCTTGATGATATAAGAAATTCTATTGAAAGATCGAGTGCTCGAGAAACCGCTGCGAGAGTGGCAGCAGGATCAATTGCCCGTAGATTTTTGGAAGAGTTTGGAATACACGTTGGAAGTTACGTTGAGAGTATTGGAGGAATAAAATCAGCTGCAAATTTCTCAGACAAATTATTTAATAATACTCTTGGAAATAAGTTTAATGCCTGGACACTATCTGAGAAATCTGATAAGAGTGAAGTTAGAGTTCTAGACAAAGAGCACGAAGAAAAAATAATTCGGAAAATTAAGAGAGTGAAGAAAAATGGAGATACTCTCGGAGGAACTTTTTTTGTTGCTGCGAGCGGTTTACCTGTAGGCCTCGGGAGCTTTATTCAATATGATACTAAGTTAAGTGCTGATATTTCTCATGCGATGATGTCGATCAATGCTGTAAAAGCTGTTGAAATTGGGACTGGATTCAATTCTGCCGATACATTTGGTTCTGCTTCACATGACGAAATAGTTATGAAGAATGGTGTTATTTCAAGAAGGAGTAATAGAGCTGGTGGAATTGAAGGTGGTATGACAACTGGGCTTCCGGTTATTGTAAGAGTTGGAATGAAACCGATTGCCACATTAATGTCCCCAATAGAAGCTGTTGATCTATCAACGATGAAAACAGTTATGTCCAGAAGAGAGAGGAGTGACTTTGTTGCTGTACCAGCTTGTGCAGTAATTGGTGAATCAATGCTAGCATGGGTATTGGCAAATGCTTTCCTTAAAAAATTTGGCGGCGATTCAATGAATGAAATTAAAGATAATTATAAGAATTATACATCAAAGCTACAAAAGAGAATAATAAAGAATTTTAAAAAATAGAATAATGAATATTCAAAAATTCATATTTAGTCCATTTCAAGAAAATACGTTTGTTATTTGGGATGAAGTTACTAAGGATACTTGCATTATTGATCCAGGTTGTTACAATTCCAATGAAGAAGAGACCCTTAAAAAATTTATTGAATCAAACGAGCTAAATGTAAAATACCTTATTAATACTCATTGCCATATTGATCATATTTTTGGGAACTCTTTTGTTAAAACGGAATTTAATCCGATCTTCCTTGCTCCAGAATATGATGTCCCGCTTTTAAAAATGGCAATCGAGCAAGGGAAACAATTTGGTATTAAGGTAAATCCATCTTCAAAACCAGATGACTTTATTGAAGAAACAAACACAATTAATATTGGAAATATTGAATTGCAGTTTATTTTCACTCCAGGCCACACACCTGGTGAATATTGTATATACAATAAAACAGCCAATTGCTGCTTTACTGGTGATGTACTTTTCCGTGA
>JBDLIN010000047.1:0-19795 GCA_039714835.1 Bacteroidota bacterium
ATTATTCTTAAAAAAAGGAATGAACAATTTCAAAAATGAAAAAATAATAATCTTTTATATTGTTAAGTATTTTTCTCTTCACAAGTATATTGCTTAAAACAGTCATAAAAACCTTTTTCAATTGTATAGTTTTATAATAATGATGGCATAAAATATGAAACGGCCAATTCTAAAGTATTTTGGAGTATTTATGCCTAAACTATTTAATAAGCTTAAATCCTTTAAAGGCGGTGTTCACCCACATGAATATAAACATCTCACCGAGCATGTTCCCTTTGAAAAATTACCTACTCCATCTAAAATTATCTTACCATTATCACAACATATCGGTGCCCCATCAACAGTAATTGTACAGAAAAATGATGAGGTTGCTGCTGGTCAATTAGTTGCAGAGCAAAATGGAGCAATATCAGTTCCAATTTATAGTCCAGTTTCTGGTAAAGTAAAAAGTATTAGAAATGAAGATACTGTTTCTAGCTTTTCAGGTGAATCAATTACAATTCAATGCAATGAAAATTCTGAGATTGATAATTTACCGCCATTAGATATTGATAATATTTCGGATAGTGAAATACGTGATAGAGTTAAATTAGCTGGAATAGTTGGGCAAGGTGGTGCGGCGTTTCCAACATATTTTAAGCTTACACCACCAAAAGATAAAAATATTGATTGGGTAATACTTAATGGATGTGAATGTGAGCCTTATTTAACACGTGACTACAGAATGATGATTGAGCGTCCAAAAGATTTACTTGAGGGACTGAAACTTATTATGAAAGCTCTTGGTGTGGGAAAAGGTGCAGTAGGGATTGAAGATAATAAAATAGACGCAATCAAAACTTTGAGTGATTTAGTAAAAGATGACGACACAATAGAAATAATTACATTAAAAACTAAATACCCTCAGGGTGCTGAGAAAATGTTAATTAAGGCAGTTACAAATCGGGAAGTTCCACCTGGGAAACTGCCATTAGATGTTGGAGTTGTAGTTCAAAATATTGGTACAGCCCTTTCTATTTTCGATGCTATTAAATTTGGCACACCTTCAACTCATTCAGCATTAACTGTCTCTGGAGCCGGGATAAAAGAGCCAAAGAATATAATTGCACCAATTGGAACACCAATAAAAGACATATTAGATTACTGCGGTGGAATTACTGATGATGCAAAAAGAGTTGTTGTCGGAGGACCTATGATGGGAGTTACACAACACAATCTGGACGCACCAATAGTGAAAGCAACTTCAGGAATTTTAGTTCTTACTGAAAAAGAGATAAATCAATTTGATGAAACTAACTGCTTAAGATGCGGTAAATGTATTGATGTATGTCCACTAAACTTAACACCGACTAAACTTGCAAGACTTTCAGAGCTAGAACGATTTGAAGATGCTGAAGAGATTGGAATATTCACATGTATGGAGTGTGGAACTTGTTCCTACACTTGTCCGGCAAATATTCCTTTAGTTCAGTGGATTGTACTTGGAAAAAGAAAAATTACACAAATTAAAAAAGCTGGATAAAAGGGATATTCTATGGGTGATGTTTTAGCTACTCAAAATAGCAAATTGGAAATTGCACGTTCACCTCACGTACACTCTAGATGGTCAACTAAGCAAGCTATGTGGCTGGTTATAATTGCACTAATTCCATCAGTAATTTCATCAATTGTTTTTTTTGGATTTGAGCAATTATTAATTATTGCAGTTAGTGTTGGATTCTCCATTGCTACTGAAGCAGCAATAAAAACAATACGGAAACAACAAATTACTATTGATGATGGAAGTGTCATAATCACAGGATTATTATTAGCTTTAATTTTACCACCCAATTTTTCACTTGTTTCAACAGCAATTGGAGCTATTATAGCGGTTGGGATAGGGAAAGAAGTTTTCGGTGGACTTGGATTTAATATTTTTAATCCCGCACTTGTTGGTAGGGCTTTTCTACAAGCAGCATTCCCTGTACCAATGACTACTTGGGAGAAAGCTAATTTTAGTGCAGATTCTATTTCATCAGCTACTCCTCTTTCTGCAATGAAGTTTGACAACAAATTTGAAGGGATTAATAATCTATTTGTTGGAAATATCGGAGGTTCAATTGGTGAAACTTCCGCCATTGCTATTTTAATTGGAGGGATATTTCTCCTAGTAATGGGTGTAATAAATTACAGAGTTTCATTAGCTATGATTCTTTCAGCGCTAATTTTTGGTGGAATTTTTTGGTTATCTGATTCAACACTTTATCCAAATCCAGTTTTCCATCTTTTTGCCGGCGGTTTTTTATTCGGTGCTATATTTATGGCAACAGATTGGGTAACATCACCACTATTTGGAAAGGGAATGTGGATTTATGGAATTTTAATATCAATGGTTGTAATTCTTATCCGTTTATTTGGAGGACTACCAGAGGGGGTAATGTACTCAATTCTATTTATGAATGCTTTTGTACCGTTGATTAATAAATACACCAAACCAAGTATTTTTGGGGAGGTAAAATGAAATTAGTAATTCAAATGTTGGTTACTCTTTCTGTTATTGGAATTGTTTCCGGCGCACTTCTTTCTGAATTAAGTGGATGGGCGAAGCCAAAAATTGAGGCTCACCGTAAAGCTGCTACAGAAAAAGCAATTTTTTTAGTGCAGCCAGAAGCTGATAAATATAAGAGAATTGAATCTGTAAAATTTGAAATTTATGAAGTTTATGATCATGAAATGAATATTGGTTACGCTCTCCCCTACTCAGGTAGTGGCTTTCAAGGCAACATCAGATTAATGGTTGGTTTGGACAGTGATTTAGAGATGGTTACAGGATTACGAGTTCTAGAACAAGTTGAAACTCCGGGACTTGGTACAAAAGTTACCGAAAAGTTTTTTACTGACCAATTTTACTACTTACTTGCAACTCCAAGTATTGAATGTGTAAAAGGAGCCAAACCATCAAAGGATAACGAAATTGAAGCTATTACTGGAGCAACAATATCCTCCAAAGCTATTGTGCGTATTATTAACAATGGGATGAGCAAATTGCGCTCATTAAGGAAGGAGGGTAAATTATGAAAAAGAGCGTAAGTCTGTCAAAAGAGTATCTAAAAGGAGTCTGGGAGAATAATCCTGTATTCATACAAGTATTGGGTATGTGTCCAACCCTAGCGGTTACTGTATCAGCAATTAACGGTATTGCGATGGCACTTGCAACAACGTTTGTCCTCTTTTTCTCAAGCATAATTATTTCTTCAATCAGAAAATTGATTCCAGCTCAAGTTAGGATTGCATCTTATATTTTAATAATTGCCACATTTGTTACTATTGTAGATTTGGTAATGAAGGCTGAATTTCCCGACTTAAGTAAAGCACTTGGACCATACATCCCGCTGATAGTCGTGAACTGTTTAATACTTGGAAGGCAAGAAGCATTCTCCTCAAAAAATGGTGTTGTTCGCTCTGCACTTGATGCACTAGGTATGGGCACTGGATTTTTAATCGCACTCTTTTTACTTGGCGGTATTAGAGAAATATTAGGCAGCAGAACAATACTTGGCCTTCAAGTTATGCCAGATGCATTTGAACCTTGGTTAGTGATGATTTTACCTGCTGGTGCATTTTTAACTTTAGGATTAATGATGGCATATTTCAATTCTCTCTCAATTAAAAAAGAGGAGAAACAGAAGGCTTCGATTATTAATGAATATCGAGTTTTAAAAAATAATTCCAATAAAAGTGAAGAGGATAAATAATGGAATTGATATTAATATTCTTTTCAGCAGCAATAGTTAATAACTTTGTTTTATCCTACTTCCTTGGCATATGCCCTTTTATTGGTGTGTCAAATAAAATATCCTCTGCATTTTCCATGGGTCTAGCAACAACATTCGTAATGGTAATTGCTTCAATTGTCACCTGGTTAATTTATTATTTAATTCTGATTCCATATGACTTGGAGTTTTTACAGTATGTTTCTTTCATACTTGTTATTGCATCTCTCGTACAATTTGTTGAAATGTTTATAAAAAAAATAAGTCAACCACTTTATCGTGCGTTAGGAATATTTCTACCATTAATTACAACAAACTGTGCTATTCTAGGGCTTGCTCTCTTTATAGTTTTACGAGAATACTCTTTTATTGAAGGAATATTTTACGGCGTTGGTGCTGGAGTTGGTTTTACTCTTGCAATTACAATTATGGCTGGAATTAGAGAAGAATTGGATTTAGCAGATGTTCCAAAACCATTTAAAGGTGCCCCAATTACATTACTAATTGCTGGCATCTTAGCTTTAGCGTTCATGGGATTCTCTGGATTGATAACATTTTAGGGATTTAAAAATGAGTGATACATTATTTATAGCATTAACAACAATGGGTGGATTAGGTTTTATCTTTGCAAGTGCTTTAGCTATTGCATATAAAAAACTGCAAGTAGAAGAAAATCCGATGATTGCAGAAATAAATGATATTTTACCCAATGCGAATTGCGGTGCCTGCGGAAAAGCCGGATGTTATGATTTTGCTGTAAATGTCGTTGATCAAAAAGTTGATGTCAACGCTTGCCCTGTGGGTGGTGAGGAAGTAGCAAATTCCATTGCAGATATTCTTGGAGTTGAATCAAGCTCAGCTGTGAAAATTGTACCACGCATTTTGTGCAGAGGAGGAGATGCAGAAGCAAAGAAAAAACCTACTAATTATTCTGGGCCTCTATCCTGTTCTGTTATGGAAATAGTTGCCGGCGGTGATAAGCTTTGTGATTACGGTTGTCTTGGTGGTGGAGATTGTGTTACAGCCTGCCCATTCGGAGTAATGATAATGACCGATAACAACTTACCTGAAGTAATCGAAGAATTATGTACTGGTTGTGGTTTATGTGCTAAAGCTTGCCCAAAGAATATTATTGAGATGCATCCAAGTGATAGGAATGTATTTGTGTTTTGTAAAAGTAATGATGATCCGAAAAAAGCATCAGCAGTATGTTCGGTATCCTGTAGGGCTTGCGCAATCTGTGCAAAAAATACTGATGGTGGTGTTGTAATGAATAACTTTCTTGCAGAAATAAATTATAAACTGTTTGATGAAAGTAAAATCCCGTTTGAAAAATGTAGAACAGAAGCAATTGATTACTTAAATAAAACCGCAGAAATTGAAAATGTTCAATGAAACATTGACTGAAACCGGAAAAGTAATTAATGTTATAGATAGTATTGCTGAAATTGTTATTGAGCCGAGTGATAAATGTGAAGAATGTTCCGCTAAATTATTTTGCAATCCAAAATCTGAACTTGAAAATAGACTTTCCGTTAAAATCAATAATAATATTAAAATTGGCGATTTGGTTGAAATTTCAATAAGTGGTAGAAACCTTTTAGTCTCTTCACTTTTTTTATACGGTATTCCCCTAGTATTACTGATCTTATTTATTTTAGTTGGATTGGAAATATTCAGTGGAAATTCAACCGCTGAATTATACTCCTTTTTAGTTTCAGTCGGAGTTATTGCAGTTTATTATACTCTTTTCCATCTTATTCAAAAAAAATACTCTGATGTATTATCGCTCCCGAGTGTAAAAAGAATTGAAGATTGACTGTCATCTATGTCAAGGAATGGGAGTCTGTTTGAGAACTCAAATACTGTCATGCTGAACCAGCCTGCGGCAGGCAGGTTTATTTCAGCATCTATTTTCAGTTAAAATCAAAGAAATAAGATTCCGGATCAAGTCCGGAATGACGATTTCTCTAGTTTTCGGACAGACTCATGGTCTTGACATCCAGACTATATTCTAAAAATTATAGCTCAAATTAAGTTGTGGAAAATAATCTTTATTATATCCAATTTGTTTTGACTGAATACTTACATTCGCTGTTAAACTACGATTATAACTATTAGCTGCTAAAGCTGCCTCAACAGCACTAAGAACATGATTAGCTATCACAACAATAACAGCAGTAGAAGCTACATCATAATAATGGTTTGCTTTACCTCGTTCATCTGCATACCAATAAAACGTTGGAGTTAATGGATCACCATATGTATAAGGATCGTGATAGTCAAAATCTTTCCAACCCGGGTTGAATTGTTGATACTTCCCTATCATCTCATAATACTGCTGATCATCAAAAGGTGCAAGCTGGTGTGAATAATAGTGGCCAATATGGGTTTCCAGTGTGTTTAGTTTACTCCAAACTAAATTACCATTGTTATCAAATAATTGATATATTTGGTCTAATTCTGGTAATCTATTTCCTTCTTCGTCTAATGCAACTGGTAATTCTGGATTAATTCTATTAGCATTATCAATACTCCAATTAGCATATTTGTCAACATTCCAACCATCAGCAGAGTTTGCGAAATCTTTATAAAACTGAGTCTGGTCATCACCTTTACCGTCATAGATTATTGCAGTAGTAATTGCAGCTATTTCAATAGCAGCAAAAATAGCTGTCTTCCAATAATCCTCATTATAAAACTGACCGGCACCAGGTAAAAGAAAAGATAACCCTGCTGCAAGCATTGGAGTTTTCTTCTTAAAAACAACGCTTAAAGAATCTTCTGAACTGAATTCTAAATTCTCTGAAGAAATGAGAAAATCCTCATGTAGATTTCCCGAAAGTTCAAATTTATTCTCCTGTGCTAAAAGAGATGTTGAAATTAATATAAATAATAAATATTTCATTTTTTTTATAAGATCTTCGATTTATTAAAATTTATAAACTAAAATCAAAAAGAACACCTGCATAAACAATCAATTCTTGACCATATGTCACATCTTCCCCACGAACAACAGTAGTAAACTTATCAATACCATAAGCAGCATTAAAGAAAATACTTGTTGGAAAAAGATAAAATGAATTCATTTTAATTCGCAACTCAGCACCAACACCTTTCTTAGCTGCTTCAATACCATTAAAGTTGCCCGTCCATGCATCACCAATATCAGCATAGAGCGACAAGAAAATCTTGTCGAGATAGAGTGGACCCAATCTACTATCAACATTTCTGAAAAGTGGAAATCTGTATGTTAGATTGAACCAAAATGCCTGATTCCCTCCAATAGCATAGAATGGATATCCTTTCATTCCAACCAAGCCCCCAATATAATAATCAAAAAAGTTTGGTAATGTTTCGCCAATTATACTACCAGCTTTAATTCGAGTATTTATTGTATGATTACTAGAAGTAAACGAAATATGTTCTTTCCAGTCTAGTTCAGCTCTGGCAAAGGAATAATCATTGTATTGTGGTATTAGAAGACCATCTTCAACAATATATTCTCCTTCACCATTGTATTTATCCAACTCATAATTCAATTGAAAGGTTACCTCTCTTCCAATAGGATTAATATCAGCATCTTTATAAGGTTTTAAAACTTTATGCCAATAAGTGAATTGAAAATTCCTTCCAATAAAATATGTATCCTTAGTTGTAGGATATAGTACATTAATATTAGGGATGTTAAAACTGCCAAGAGCCGCGACATAATCACTATAAATAAATCTGAATTCTATATTGTTTCCCTTCGCAAACACTTTGTGCTTAAAAGCAGCATCGAATTCGAAAAGATTATAGGTAACATCTGTAGGTACAATATAATCATAATGTGGATTTCCGAGCGAATCCTCGTAAGCACCAAAATATAGATCTACATCTGCTTTTCTACTTACACTATAGAGTTCAAGAATAAGTTGTGGTTTTATTCCTATACCGTATAACAAAGGAAGCTTGTTCCGATACTCAAATCCAAAATAAAGATCTCTCTCTAATCGTTTATTAATAGCTGCAGAACCAAAAAGTGAGTAGCGATTAAGATAATCACTTGAATAAAGGTATACACCAGGTTTAATTTTATCCAATCCATCATTCGATAAATTATAATTATCGAAACGTATAAACGGGAAAAACGACATTTTTGAAAAGAATCCGGAGTAAGGTTTTGATTCATAATCATCTAACTTTGTGTCATCATAATTTTGAAGTCTATTTAGATCAAAGTTAGCAATATCACCATTTGGTATATCAGTATTTAAGGGAGGATTATTTAACCAAACATATTTTTTTGAATCATCTACTTTAAGCTGATCATCTTTATTCAATTGATAAATTTGGTATCCATGCGAGTTGTATCCAGCATAAACTATATTTCCACTACTATCAACAGCCGGCATAAATGCCCCGCCTAGTACATTTGAAATTCTTGACTTTGCATTAGTTTCCTTGTCAATTTTATATAAATTAAATATTCCCGTTTCATTATTGGAAAAAATCAGATTTCCTTCAGCATCATAAACAGCATTTCTTTCATCGGAGTTTGTTTGAATCACAAATTCAAAGTTGGAACCATTAGTATCTACTTTAGCAATATCTCTTCCCTCTTTAATTGAGTAATCAAAAATGATATGAGAATCGTCATTAGAGAAAATTGGATTATAGACCTGTTCTCCATTTTCAAAAAATGTTAATCGTTTGAAATTCTTTCCATCAATATCAACTAATCCTAAGTTGATCGTTCCATCTTTCTGATATACAAATGTGATCTTTTTACCATCATTTGATAGGTCAGGGTTATTAGCTCTTAATCCAAATGTTAATCTTGTCTCCTCCTCTTCTTCAATATCATAAATGAAAAGATCATGAATATTTGCCCATTTAGGATTGTCTTCAGTTATTTTAGCAAATATGATCTTTTTCTCATCTGGTGTAAGAGCAATAGTAGAGCGGATACCACTGATTACAACTTCGGTTTTTTTAGTTTCAAAATCATATTGAAATAAGGAAGATGTACCCATGTAATCATTTCCCTTATTTGAAATAAAATAGAACTTAGAACCATCTTTTGTGAATCTAGGATAGAAATTTCCAAAACCTTTATCCAAAAGAAGTTCGCCTTCAACTAAATTCTCCTTAATGAGTTTTGTTCTCTCACCATAACTCTTTTGAAGCACTGCTTTCCATTCATCATAAATCTCGTTGCCATCTTTTCCTATAACATCCTCAAAGGCAGCATCAATAGTGAAGTTTCCAAACTTACCAAGTTTTTCAGTTACTTTTCTTAGTTTATCTTCACCATATTTTTGCGATATATATGAAGTTAAAGCAAAACCGGAATTGTAGACAGATTCATTTCCAAGACTAGTTTTACCAAAGACTCCCATCTCGTTCCAAGTTAACATATTATCATCAAGAACATAACTTCGGAGTATCATATCACGGTGAGAATCCCAGTTTTCATAACCGAATTCTTTGCGCATATATTGGGCAGTCCCTTCTGCAAACCAAGCGGGAATATTAATCGCAGGAACTGGATAAGAGACTATCACATCAGGATAACCGTATAGAAGATCAGGACGACGAACATCTTGGTAGTCAAGGAATTGCAGATAGAATGCTGGTATTGAACGTGTCCATTTCATTCCAGCTTGAATTTGTACCATGTGAGTAAATTCATGAGATATCACATTTCTAAGCCAGTTATGTGTTCCGCGGAGATCAAAATCTAAAGCTGAAGCCCAAATCTCAATCTTATTATCAAAGAAATATGTGGCTCCATTAGAGTAGTCATCAATATCTTTAATAACATAATGGACTTTTTCAGGCTCATATTCATATAACGATGTAATTGGTCCCCAAACTTCATCCGCAATTTTAGCAATTACTTTTGCAGTGCGTTCTGATCCTTCATGGTAATGGACAAAAATATTTTTCCCCTCAATTGTATACCAATCATACTCAGGGTGAAATTCATTGAACTGTGCAGTTACAGTATTTACAAGGTAAAACAATATGAACAAAAGTACTTTAATTTTCATCTTTTTCATCACAAACCAATATCAGCGTCTATTTATCGTTTCCATTTATTTAATCACAGCTATCTTAATTATTTTTGTATCTGTTTTACCAGAATTACTTGTTACTTTTAGGTGAGCAAAATAAACACCACTTTGAATGTCTGACACATCCCAAACTATTTCATTATCAAATCCCCCTAATCCTTTACCAGAAAGTTTAGCAACTAGGTCCCCTGCTAAATCAAAAATAGTTACTTCAGCATCCGAATCCTCTGATACATAGTAACGAATATTTGTCGAACCTTCATATACGGGATTAGGCCAATTGTAAGCCTCTGATTGAGGAAAGAATTCTGTAACCAATTCAGATGAACTGGCTGAAGGAACAAAGGAAGTATTCATTGAATTTCCATATTCCTCTGTCCAAAACTTTTTGCCGTCACTTTTACTTATATACCAACTAATAAATTGATTTTCTTCAGTTATCAAACATAAGCCAGTTTTTCCATTTTCAGAAAAAATGACTGGGACAGTAGCAACCTTACCGCCGCTAGATAAAGGAAATCCATCAATCATCTCACCGGTTTTCCCATCAACAGCAATTACTTTGCCATCTTCTGTAAAAGTGATAATCTCTCCAGCTTCATCATCATTAAGATCAACCGATAAGGGTGATGAATAAAAAGTACTGTGAAATTCATCTTGGTATGGAAAATTATTTGCACTTGATCCAGCAAGATTCATTGCAGATAAATATTCTCCACTATTCTGAATTATATAATTTCCACCATCGTTTTTAATGTCTGATAATGCTAATGAAGAATTGTTAGAATCACTATAATTATAAATTGTTTCAATGCTTTCATTATTCTTAACAATATAAATACCACTACTTGTTTGAATAGCTGAAGTAAAGCCATTCTCTGAATCAGTCATGATTAACTGAGAAGCATCTCCATCTACCTGAAATACAGTATTGGTACTTTGTGGTTCTCTTGGCCATACAGAACCAAAATAGTAATTTTTGCCAATTGCAGATATGTTATACGCATCTATATATATGGTCTCTTCTGAGGCGATTTGTTTTACGGGTTGATCAAATGCTTTTAATGTCATTAAATGAGAAAAAGAAATATTTGCTCCAAATGATGCACCATATCTATAAATCTCACCACTACTTGTCCCAACAAGTATATCAACATCGTTATTAATTATTGAAGCTATCACCGGTGGAGTTGAAAAACTTGAGATGGGAATTTCCAATGATTCCATTTTTAGGCTACTCTCAGTATATTGAACTACAGAAATTGAAGTTGCAGAAACTAAAAACAAAACTGTAGAATTATTTAAACTTAATACAGCCGGCTTAAATTTACTAGAGAAAGCAATTGTGTTTATTATATTACCGTTAGTATTCATTACATAAACATTATCATTGGTTGTCGCTAATATTTTAGTACTGTCATTAATATTTACTTTTGTTAACCAATTAATCTTATCTTCAAATGGTAATTCGATATTGCCAATTAAATCAATTTCATCTGATCCAAATTTCAGATCAAATGTCATTTCATTTCCGACTTCAGAGAAGTTTAACATAGTAATTAAACTGCTTGCACCACTATTTGTAGTGGTATTCGGTTTTGTTGCCGGTCCTAATTCATTTGTGTATAATTCGGCAGGATTGCTGCTATACCAGGTATCTTCTTTTGTTCCCTCACCAACAACAACATCCCCAAATACCGTTTGAAATTGCTCGCCAATATCTTGTATACCATCTGCTTCAACTATGGAAACACCACGATTAAACTTATCGTTATTTATCGTGTTGCTCTCATATTTCTCAGAAATTACTCTTTCATCGATATGCCAGATTATCAATCCCACATCTTCAAAATTTTCTATCTTTGAATTTCTATCTCCACCTGGTAGCGCCCAGTCATATTCGTCAACATCAAGAATTACACCCTGGAGAGTATCAACATTATAATAAATATAATTAGCGTAATCTCTATCAAAAGTCTTTGAAAAAATATTTCCATTAGATTTATAAGTTACTTTAGAGCCGTCTTTTTTGGCATCTCTCTTTCTATTTTCGATCAGATAGTATTCCGTTGAGTTTATAGGAATTTTAATCAGTGAAGCATCTCCAAAAGGAGATGTATACTTTGCTGTAATAGTAATCGATGAATTTTCAACCGGTATTTCAATAGGAGTTACCCAGCCAAGGAACATCTTTTCCCAAGCTGACATTTCCGGAGGAAAAATACCTTGATAAGTAAATATCGACTGCCCATCCATAAGACCGAATCTGCCAATCGCACTTAATCCGGTTTCAGTATTGTACAGATCTGGTAAACCGAGATGACTTCCGATTGTTGCAGCTATCAATCCGTTAATTGTAAGTTCAATCAAAGTTGTACCACTAAATCCACTAAGTTCTCTTGACTCAGTTTCTGGCAAAATAGCAGAATTAGTAATATTAAAAGTTCCACCATTAACAGGATAACCTTCAAAATCACTTCCATAGATATTTTTAAGTGTTTTTTCATTTAAGTAAACTGAGGGTAAATCTCTCTCATTCCCAATACTTCCAGGAAGGGATACATCCTTACCAACACCAGCATGAAATATCACAAATAGATCATAATCCGAAAAATTTATACTTGAATAATGCGCATCTGCTAAACTCCAAACTTCTTCAGTGAAATCTCCAAGTGGAGAGAGTTCTGATTGATCATTTATCGGAGGAGTATAATTGCGCATAGTTTTAGATACTGTTAAAATATCTCCAAGCACATCAAATGAAATATTGAATTTTTCATTTGAAACTTTATTAAAATAATTTTGAGCAAAAGTTAAATGATCTTCAAAGTATTCTTTGTTATGTGGAAGAGGATCTAAAATATAAGTTCCGTAATCCTTTGAATAGATTGAACCAAATTTCCCATCACCAAAAGTAGCATCATCTTTATCTTCTTGAAATTCAACCAATACGGCTATTATCTTCAAGGAATCTCCAGCATCCAAAAATCCTTGGTGTTGTACTGGATTAGGATTCAACTTGCCAACAAAAGATTGGGCAGAATAACTGCCCAAACTAACCACGCATAAAAATAAAATAACTATGTATTGTTTCACTCTCTATATCCCTCTAGGTAAACCTCTTGGGGTTCTCTCAGCCACTCCCCATTCAATTAGTAATGAAAATCTCAATGTACCGTCAAGTGGGTGATTCTCTGATTCTGAACCTGTTGTTGAAATATAAGAGAAATCGAATCCATAAAGGTCATATCTAATACCAGCACCAAAGGTTAAAAAGTTTCTACCACCAAAATCTGGGTCCTCATAAAAATATCCCCCTCTCACTGCAAACATAAAGTCCTCAGGTTGTCCATACCAATACTCGGCACCAGCTGAATATTCAACACTTTTAAATTCACTTGGTTTAACGGTCACAGTATCTTCATAGTTTTTACTAACCAATAACTTACTAGCATCTCCAATAATAGTAAATGAATTAAAATCATCTTGAAACACTCTGTATGCTAAACCAAGACGTAAGTTAGTTGGAAGAGGATCGGCTTGATCTTGATCAATGTAAGATATTTTCGGGCCAACATTACTAAGATTAGCACCAATACTGAAATTTCCATTTAAGAAATCTTTAGGACGCCACATACCTCCAACATCAAAACTAACAGTTGTTGCCACACCAGAACCAACTTCATTTTCAGTGGGCTGATCTGAGAGATTTGAATGGATCAATCGGAAGTTAAATCCTAATCCCCAGTCTTCACCTAGCTTTGTTGAGTAACCGATTGTTGCTGCAAGGTCAAATGAACGAAAGGTTCCAATTGGCTCTGGACTTTGTGACGATGTCCTTGTAAATTCGCCATAATTCATATATGTTAAACTAGCAGTAAGACTCCCATCAATAGATTCCATATATGTACGAAAAGTTACAAAATCGTATGAAAGGTCTAATCCAAATTGAGGTAACCAATTTGAATGAGTTATACCAATTTCAGTACCTGATTGGAAAGCTATTCCTGCAGAGTTCCAAAAAATTGCAGATGAATTATCAGCCAAACCTGTACCGGATTCTCCCATTCCAGCAAATCTTGAGTCAGGTGCTAACAACAAATAAGTAACAGCAGCTTCACCCTGAGCTTTAACCTCACTTATAAATCCTAACGATGATATAAGTAAGATTAAAATCATGAATAATCGTTTCATTAAAAATACCTCCATTTATAAATAAATTAAACCTACAATTTTAACGATAGACTGCTAATTTACCAAGTACATTCTGGTTTGATTTACCATCTATCGATTTTACAATCACTTTATATAAATATGTGCCATTTGCAATCTGAGAGCCATCTTGATCTCTGCCATCCCAGTCAATTTTTACAAATTTATCTGTGATGCTGTACTCATCAATTACTTTTATTAATCTACCAGCAATTGTATAAACTTTTACCGTTACATCAATTGGCTCATTTATGTTATGTTGAAAAAGAAAAGTAGTATTGCTACTAAAAGGATTTGGATAATTAACAACATCCTTTAATACAATTTCCCCGGAATTGACTACAGTAAAATAACTCTCTTGCTGAGATGGATTGTTAAATACATCCCATGCCTTTACTGCAATTTTATGATCACCCAGAGCCGCATCTGTTACTTTATATTTAACCTGTCCTGATTTACCAGCAGCATCAAGATCACCAATGAAATAATTTGTAAAGTCTACTGCTTTACTCTTGTCATCATCAATTACACCTTCTAATTTATGACCGATACCCGTTCCCGTAGTGTTTAATCCGGTTTCGTCAGCTAAGTCGACAACAAGGGTAAAATCTTCATTGACCAAACCAGCATTAGATGATTCACTTTCATCAAAATATATTTCAATTTCTGGACCATTTCCATCATCAACCGCTGATGTATCAGTTCCACCTATTGTTATCTGATCTGTATAACCAACACCATCATGATTCGAATCATCTAAATAAACAACAATTTTTCCCTTATTATTCTCATAGGAAATATCTTTTGGAACTGTAAAATTAGCTGAGTATGTACCATTGTTAATTGATGCTCTGCCTCTGAATATAACACCCCCGGGTTCAATCATATTGTAATTTGTTCCTAGTTCCGGAAGTGGCTTTCTTCTTTCAGAATCATACACTGTAACAATAGCTTCCCCATTATAAGTAGTATTGATTGAATTATCATAATTTCTAACCACTCCATTTATTGATACATCGCTTAAAGCACTTAGTTGTACTGGAGAGGATAGATCGTTACCATTAACATTTTCTATACTAGATGGTATCTTAGGAATATTAAGTCTTAATGCAGGATCACCATATAGGTGAAACTTTTTATCATTTGTGCTTACTCTCGTTTTCTTTGTCTTATAAAATGCTTCTCCAATAGTCGTATTGATCATCTTTTCGTGAGAACCTCCCAATAAATGCAAATAGAATTCTTTGTTTATCGCCTCATTCTGATGAGCATATACAACACGGCTAGATGTAAAAGCTCCGATCATACCCCTATTTTCTAATAGAAGCATATCTTCAGTAGAACTTTTGGAGGAAGGGTCATCGTATAATCCAAAATCACAAGTTGCTGCAGTCATAAAAAAATATTCGTCATTTTTGAGACTAGGTATAGTTCCTGTTTGTGTAAAAATATGTTCGTGTGCCCATACTCCAGGATTACCATGACCAATATAATTTAGAATCAATGTACCTTGATTTATGGCTGTTATTAGCGCTTCATTAACTTCAGGCTTTCTTCTTCCAAAACCAGTCTGTATAGTTGGATAAGCTGCAAGATAGATCTTTTTTAGATCCATAAATTTTGGAATTCTTTCAGAGACCAATCTTTCAGATTGATTAGTGTGTAAAGCACCGTCATTTCCTTTTGCCGTTAGACCATCATCTGCAATAAGAGTTACTAAATTTTTCCAAAGACCACTTTCAACCGATTCATAAGCAATGATCTTATCCACAACAATTTCTGCATCATCTTCAGATTGAATAGTTAACCTTCCAACTGCAAGATCTGCACTGCTATCATCTCCTATAATTCTTGAATAATAGTCATCCATAGGGTGTGAATTTATTTCATCAAGCGATTCAACTGTTTGATAAGTCGGAATGAAATTTTTACTATATCCTTCAGTATCAAAATAATCGTAGTCTCCGTCACCAAATAACAAGACAAAGAACGGTTTTACTTGCCAATTTTCATAAGCGTACTTTAGAAAATTTCTAATAGCTGTAGGATCGAGTGAGCCTCCAGAAAATTCGTTCAATATTTCATCCATATAGAATACTTTTGCAGTAAGAGGATTAGGAGATTCATTCTGTCGATATTCAGCAAGTCTGCTAGCTTGATCATCAAATTTTTTATCGGTTATTATAACGTACTCAACTCCGCTTGAAAATCCAGTGATATTCGAATTCTCTACTTTTTCTATATTTGTAATCGTTTTATATTTTGAGGTCGTTAATGCAATATATTTAGTCAAATAATCATCTTCCACCGCATCTCTAAAATTGATATATCCACCACTGATTTCAGGATTTGAGATCACCTCAACATTCGCACCTTCAGAAACATTAAATATTTTAACTTCGTTTGCATGAGTAAAAGTGAGCTGATATTCAATATCCGATCTTTTAGCCTCTGCGAAAAACAATATTTCATCATCAACTGGATTTAGATCCCTTTTATATTCCATCTCATAATAATCAATGTATGCTTTTGACTCAGCTGAAGAAGCTGTAATAACAATTTTTAATGCACTTCTATTCTCCGGTAAAATCCCAGAATACTGTGCAGATCTTTTATTTTCTCTACCCCATTGGTATTCATCTGATGAAGAGTAACCTAAAAGTGATCCTGAATAAATTTGATTATTGTTCTCATAGATCCTGACAGGAAATGATTGAGATGTTGCATTTGCAAATCGGAATTTATACTTAATTGGTTCACTACTGATCCTTCCACTCAGATCATTTATATATGTTCTTGAATTGGTAGTCTGGCTGAAATCATCCCCCCAATAATCTCTGCCCGATCTACCAATATTTATCTTGTCGTCATCTAAAGATTTAAAAGCAATTGTACTGGTTTGAATTATATCTACATCACCGGTCAATGAACTTTTTGCGTTCATCCGTTTTCCATTACTACCTCCGGAAGTAATCCAATAATAATTTTTCTTTGAATAAGGATGATGATGTCGTACAACTTTATTTTGACTAGTACTAAATTCCCAAAAATCTGTTCCCCGACCATAAAAAATTATCTGATCATTCGCATTCAAAACACCATCCTCTTCCCCAATAACCATAATTGCATTTTCCACAAGATCAGTTGGCGATGGGGTTGATACCCTCTCCGGTAACGGTTTACCACCATTATTATAAATTTTTATCTTTCTTGGATCAACTGTTGAAGCATCAATTCCCAAAGATTCTAACTCACTTCTCGTGATTTTATAAATTCCTTCTTCAGGTGCTTCAAATCTGTACCAAGTACCTTCACCTAAGACAGAATTTGTAACAGTTTTTCTTAATTTCTTTGATTCTCTTCCCCAATTTTTTGCCACTTTATAATTGATAACATTATCTTTCACATATTTATCTTTAATTTCAGAATCCTTTTCATCCGACTTCCCAAAATTAACTCTAATAACAATTTTATTATATAATGTTATCTCTTTCTTATTAGGATCGTATTGTATAGGAGAAACTAAGATTGTTTGCATAGCTAAATCACGACTCTGTCCAAAATCTCCGAATCTAACTAATTCTTTATTTATAAATTCCTTGTCTGCTTTTCCAATCTGATCACTATTTAATTTCTCATAACCAATTAATGGTGCAACTTTTCCTTTAATTACAGAGTGCTGAGTGGTGATAATTTGAATTGTATTCCCAAATTCAGATGAGACTCCAACAGGAATATTTCGATAAGGCAATTTAATTTTACCGATTGATTCTTCAGAAAATCCCACTGCTCTGTCAAAACTTATATCAGTATATTTAACACCATTAAGTTCATGATAAGAAATCGGAAGGTATTTTGGAGTATATTCAAAAGTTATACTTGACGCAGAAGAAGAAATAATTCTAATATCTTCATTCGCGAAGAGGTTTAAATACAACAAAAGGAAAATAATGACAGAGCTAACGCTTTTCACTTTTTTAACTCCAAATAAAATAAATCAATTAATTACTAGTAAATATCAATTACTTTGGTTTTGTATAAAATCGTAAAAAAGCGCTCTATATATTACTTCCCTTAAATTTTAATGTAGAATTTAACTGCTTATAACCACTTTGTCAAGTCAATTAATTAGTATAATTCTTATTCACTTTTAACAACTAAAATGCCATAAAATTGATACTTCTCAAGTAAAATCATTGTCAATTAAACCACTTTGATTTGAACGAGATAGGTAAAATATCATACTTGTCATTAATGTTAAAATTATTGCAAAGACGATGGAATATGTTTGGTTAGGTAGAATAATTAATCCCCAGAGATGATAAAATGTGCTCATAAATGAAAGAATCAATATTAGTATTATAGATTTATCAATAAAAAGATTCAATGAGGATGGAACAATATATTTTTTGATTAAAATTGCAATAAATAAATAATAAACCGGTGATAGTGGAATCATTAAACGTTCCGGTTCTCCAAAAAAAGAAAGTATAATAACTGTTAATACATATATTAAAAAGTGTTTATGAGTTTTAAAAAAAACGTACAATTCTTTATAAAATATAATTGGTAATAATCCAAAAGGTGTAAAAGGGATTATGAATCTCTTAACTAGAAGAGAAGGTTTAGAATAATATATTATTTGAGTTGTATATTGTATAAATAGACTTTCCCCACCTTCTGAAGATATTAACATTCTTACAATTGCGAACAATAAGAATGATAAAAGACTAATAGAAGCAAAATAGATTAGATATTTACGATCCGAATCCTTGATATAAATAAAAACAAATCCAGCCGGAATTATCATCAGCATATATTCTTTAACCAGCATTCCAATAAGCATAATTACAAGAAGACCAAAATATTTTTTTCTTTTAACCAAAATAAATGAGTAGAATAGAAATGCCAGTGATAATGAATCACTCAACTGGAAATGATTCCATGCAAGAAACTGGTAGGCATATTTATTCATTTGAAATATAATCGTAACTATTAATGAAAGCCTCTCATCAATACCAAATTCAATCAGGAAAAAATAGATACTCAATGCAAGAGCAATAAGAGCTAAAAAATTAAGAAGCATAAAATTTATTGATGTTGAAAATGGAAGTAATCCTGCAATCCAAGGTGCGGCAATTCTATAAACAAATGGTTTAATGACATTTTGGTTCAATCCCGGTGAAACATCAGCCATATCAATATATTTGTTTAGATCAGCTTTGGAATATTGAGGATTTTGATAATCTATTGATCCCGAAAAATAAACTGAAAATATTGTAAACAAGAAGATTATTGATAGACTTCTTTTCGTAAATTTGTTCATAATCCAAGTATATCTTTTTTCTCTTTCATTGCGTCAATACAAAACTGAATGTGTTCATCTAATGGAATTCCTAAATCCTCTGCACCATTTATAATTTCTTCTCTATTTACTGCTCTGGCAAATCCTTTATCTTTCATTTTTTTCTTTACTGATTTTACCTTAACCTCGTCAATCGATTTACTTGGTCTTACATATGTAACTGCTGTTATAAATCCAGCCAGTTCATCACAGGCAAATAATGTTTTCTGCAATTTTGTTGTTCGTGGAATTCCAGTATATTCTGCGTGAGACATGATGGTATTTCGAAATTCTTCAGAAAATCCATTCTCCTTCAAAATTTCATTTCCTTTATAAGGATGATCTTCTGCAGTAGGATATTTTTCATAATCGAAATCGTGAAGTAGTGCAATATTACTCCAATAAGTTTCATTCTCACCAAACTT
>JBDLIN010000048.1:0-19317 GCA_039714835.1 Bacteroidota bacterium
TTTTAATCATCACAATCGTCAAGACCAAGAAAATCCATTAAGTTTTTATGGACATCATCTGTAATCTTAACTTCATAGGTTTTATACGATTGAATAGTAACTTTGATCGACTTGTAATACCTCTGGCATTTATCACAATGTTCAAGATGGGTTTTAATCTGAGTACACTTTGGTGAATCTAGGTCTTCACCCAGGTTATCACAAATGTGATTCATTACATCTTTGCAGGTCGTTTTGTGATTATGTTCCATAGCTAAAAGTATTATTTAGTTCGTTTCTTAAAAAGGCTCTTGCTCTATGCAATCTCGATTTAACTGCCGGCACTGATAAGTTAATTGCTTTTCCGGTTTCTTCAGTTGAGAACCCTTGAATATCACGGAGCATGAATACAACTCTATAATCCGGAGGCAGTTTATCAATTGCTTTTTTCAATATTTCGTTAAGTTCTCCATTTTCTGCAAGTTTCTCTGGCGAAATATTCCAGTCTGTAATATGTTTTTCATCAATCAATGTATCCTCATCATCCAATGAAGCATGAAGATGTTTCTTGTTAGATCGTGCCATCATTAAACAATGATTAGATACTACAGTATATAGCCAAGTTGATAGTTTAGATTTCCCGCTGAATTGTTTTATCGACTTAACCATGCTGAGAAAAGTTTCCTGCATGGTATGTTCAGCTCTATCTTTATTGCGACAAATTTTAAAAGCAAAATTGTAAACTGTTTGTTCATACTGCTTTACTAATTTTGCTAAAGCGTGTCTATCCCCTTCTTGGGCTTTTTTTATTAACTCTTTTTCTTCCATTTAGTTTGATGTATATAAATAAAAAAAGATTCAATCCTCTAGATGTGAAAAACGAATGTTGAATCGTACGAACTAAATTATTTTAGGGACTTAATTTACAATTATTAAATTTATTTTTCCATTTTCATAATAGTGTTGATCCTCCAAAATCAATTAAATAATTGAGAATACTCACTAATAATTGATTATTTTTATTTAGAATAAATTATAAGATGCTTGTGTCAATATGGAATTGTCTATAATTATACCAGCCTTCAATGAAAGTGAAAAGATTAAAAAAGATATTATCGCTGCTAATCAATTTATTAGAGATAACTTCGATAGTGGTGAAGTAATTATTGTCGATGATGGAAGTTCTGATGACACTTTTGAGGCAGCAAACTCTTTAAAAAGTGATGTTACTTCAAAACTTAATATTATTAGATTGAATCAAAACTCTGGTAAAGGGGCTGCAATTAAAGAGGGAATGATCGCTTCCAATGGAAAAATTGTTCTTTATGCTGATGCTGGATTAACTGTTCCATTTGAAAATGCGTTAAAAGGAATTATTTTAATAAGAAATAATCATTGTGATATAGCAATTGGTTCACGCAAATTATCAAAATCAAATATTTTAAAAAGACAAGATGCCGATAGAAGGATTATTTCTACGATCTTTAGAAAATTGACCAGATTATTTTTTAAAATTCCGAATGAAATAACTGATACACAATGCGGTTTTAAAATTTACAATGGAGAAGTTGCAAGAGAAATATTTCCTCAATTAAAAATAGCAGGCTTTCTTTTCGAAATTGAATTTATTTTACTTGCTTTACAAAGTGGTTATAAAATCTTTGAATTTCCCATTACATGGAGCTGTGATCGTGATAGTAGGTTAAGTGTGAAGAAAAGTTCAAAGAATATTCTCACCGAATTCTACTCTTTGTACAAAGAATTTCGAAAAAAATAATTTAATTTATATATAATTTCTCTCTTCTTTTCTCTTGATAGAAAAGAAGCAAAAGATCAAGACTGCAAAAAAGGTTTGACGGATACTACTGATAAGCATGGATTAAAAATAATTTGTGTTAATTCGTGTGATTCGTGGCAACTAATTGTTTTTGATAAAAGTGATTTTCAAATCAGCATTTTTTCAATTTTAAAATTTTCTGAGATGAAAAGATCATTTCTTTTAAGTTCAGAATTTTCTTCTTCAATTATCATAGCTTTAATATCATCATTTGTGCTGCATATTTCCATAATTGAATCAATATCCATTACCATAAAAGCTGTTGAAAGTGCATCAGATGTGGCTGCAGAATTAGCTATTGCCCAAGCAGCTTTTCTATTTTTTATTGGTTTTCCCTCCCCTGAATTAAAAATATGCTCTCCCTTTTTTACACCAGAGGCACTCAAGGAAAAATCTTTAATAAGAATATTGGCTATAGTTTGGTTAAAATTATTTGGATTACTTAGAGTGATCGGCCAACCATTGAAGTTTTGTAGTGTTCCTATTGATTTTACACTGCTGCCTCCCCCATGAATAAAAGCATTCTGAATATCCCATTCAAGAAACTGCTCACAAACTTTATCTAATGCATATCCTTTTCCTATTCCTCCTAAATCAATATTCAATAATTTTGACAAAACTGTGATCGAAAATTCAGTCTCATCAATTTCAAATTTCTGTGAAGTTAAGCTTTGAGAATTATCCTTTAAATCTGAAAAATTAATATTTCCATCATTCCATTTATCTTTATACTGTCCAACCGTTATATCAAATGCACCATTTGTAAGTTCAAATATTTTATTAGCTTTAATTAAACATTCAAAAGTATCTTCACTCATAAGAAATTTATCACCAGCGTGTAAGCTATTGATCAATGATATTTCACTATTTGGAAGAAATCTGCTTAATTCGTGCTCCAATCTATCAATTTCGTCAAATGCAGCTTTTGCAGCCTGCTCAGCATATACTTTATCTTTATGTTCGATTATTAACTCAAAAAACGTGGCCATTGCTTTATGAGAAAATTTGTAAATATTCTCAGAACTTATTTGTGTATTAAGTAAATCCATTTATAAAAATCTTATTTTGATTCTTCTCTATTTCTTAGATAAATATCTAGTATATCCTTTTGTATATAACTTCTTATTTCTATACCAGGCCTAAGCTCATGATAATCATCAATAAGTGGAATGTACAGATTTTTCTGACCAGAAGGGGGTACTGTATATAATTTTTCAATAATCTTCTCTTCATAAGCTGGGACAGAAATAATTATCGGGAATTTATAGACTGAATTTTTTACTTCACTATTCCATGCAACATTATTAAATTTTCTTAAATACCAGGGAAGCGGCCAATAATCATCATTCGGAGCGACAACATTGATTAAAATATCTTTTTGTTCAATTGTCGTTTCAGCTAATGAATTAATTTTTTCAGATAAATTCACTACGTCCATTGTAGCTTGTGAATATGTAAATGGATTTTCAGGTTGATATGGAAATTCAAAATTTACTTTAAATGTTTGCCATAGACTATTAATTAAAACCAAGGAAACAATAGATAGATAGACTACTTTTATCAATCTCTTGTTCAAAAGGAGATATGTTTGAAATATTCCAAAAGCTGAAAGAAATAGAAAACCAATCCAAAAATTCAAAACCAACCATGGAGTTTTATAAGGAATTGCTGAATAAATGATAAACTGAAACAGTGAATAGATAGATATAAATCGAAAAAATGAAGTGTTTTTATTGTCTTGATTGCTAAAAAAAGAATAAAACATTCCACCAAAAGCAAAAAGAAGGATGAATAGATCAGTATAAAATATCTTATCATTATTTGTATAAATTAACAAATCGATATAGTAATACCATGGATGGACATGATCGATATTTTCTGCTGCTTTTGTAAAATAATTCGAAAAAGTTTTAAGTGAATCTAATATCCCTTCATAATTACTGAAAAAGGAAGAATAGAAAAGAATTGAAACTGCTAATGCAGAAATTATGAACATTAATAAATGGTTAATTGAATAGGAAAAGTTTTGTTTAATATTTGTATCCAGAAAATATAGAATAATAAGTGAAACTACAGTTACTCCAAATACTATAATGCTTGTTTCTTTTGTCGCAAATATTAACCCAGCAAATATTCCCACAAGAACAATATGAATAAACTTTCTCTCTGATAGATATTCAAAAAGAAGAATGAGAAAAATATAAGTATATGATACTAGCAAAACTTCCTGAATATAATATCTACTATAAAACACAAATACTGACGAAATGGATAACAAAAAGATTATAAGGAGATTTAGTGAAAATTCTTTTTGCCTAAAGAAGAATGCAACAATTAAAATAAAAACAATAGATGTAATTGCTGGAACAATTCTTATAGTATATTCAGTTAATTCTTTAAATGAATGGACATTAGATAAAGAAGAAGATATCAATGTAAAATAGTTTAGAGTAGGACCATGATATTCTACTGGATCATATTTGTAGAACCCTTTTTCGAGAAGTTCTCCAAATTTGACAGCATGGACAGCCTCATCAACATGGAGCGGCCTGGTGTCCAAGTCGTTAGTTCTCAGAAAAAGTGCAAAAAAAATGACGGCCATTAAAATGAAACCGTCACTAATTTTTAGTTTATTTTTATTATTTTCCGTAGACTTCAACTTCTATATAGTGATTTAAATCATTACTGTTATTTCCCTTGCTATAGAGTCTAACAAATTGAGCTTTTTCCCCTTTAGCATCAATCAATTTACCTTCAGAAGTTTCAACATAATGCCAATCTTCACCTTTTCCTTGACCACTGGAATTGTCAAGATCGTTATTAAATAATGTTCTCACATTTTTTGTAAAATCGGCATCATCAGCTACTTGAACGATTACATCAAAATAAACACGTGCTTGTTTATGATAGTGCCATACAACAATTGCATAGATATCATGTTTCTTTTCAAGGTCTATTGTTATATGCTGAGTAAAAGGTCCTAACTCAACAAAGTATCCTTCATCAGCATCTTTATCACCATCATTAATTAATTCTATTTCACCAATAATAGGCATATCATCAGTACTGGCAATACTTTTACCTAATGCAACGTTTTTAGTACCTGCAGGGGCCAAGAAAGGAGGACGTGGTTTGCCAAGAGGTTTTTCTAATTTTTCAATTGCCATATTTGTCGGTGTTCCTACAAACATTGGCTTAGGAAGCTCGATTTTAATTGGAACTAATTTTTCTTTAGATTCTTGTGCATAGAACTCTATTGAAAACGCGATAGAAAAGAATAGTGTTAGAATTCCTAGAAATGCAAAGATCTGACTTTTTCTTATCATTTTAATTTTCCTTAATAACTTCATTATTATTTGATTTCAATTTAACAGAAAACATTCCCATATGTAAAATAACCAATATCGTTATAATAAGTACACTGTATTTATGAATTTCTAACAGCACTAACTGTCCCTCTGTTCCAAATAATGGGAACATTCCTAAAATAATTGATAGCATTGCCGGCAATGAGAACAGACTTATTAACCAGAAATTAATTTTTAGAAGAGCCCCATCTTCTAACTGAATTCTCTTTTTCTCATCTTCATCCACTGATATTGAAACATCACTGCTATTAAATCGATTTGAATGAGCAAACAAAACAACTAAAACTGCAAAACTCACAGCAATAAGAGGAGCAATTGTTACATGAATCAGTAAAAATATTCCTGTTAGGTTATCACCAATAAAAATTATTGGAGCAAAACCTGTGATAACCATTATATCAAACTCTAATAGTGTTATGAGTAATACAAAACTTCTAAGAGATTGTAGATTTTCAAAAACATTATTTGATCTAAAACTACAAAGATCTTTCCATGATTTATTAAGTGAATTTAAAAAATGTTTAGATGTTTTGATTAAACTTACATCATTTTTCTTGAATAACTTAAAAACCCAATAAGAAGACAACACAAATATGACTATTGATAAATATCTAAACATAATAATTAATCATTTCCTTCTTTTGTATTATTAGATACTCCGATTACTGATATTTCCTTAAAAGCTCGGAAAACATAGCCAGCGATTATAAGCAAAACAACTAATGCTGATAGGATAATCAATACTTTCAACCAAGGTCTGAAAAAGAATGTCAATGAAAACAATGATTGATAAAACTGACTTCTGTTTTCAAAATCACTCATTGCCAATTTATCATTTGAAAATGATTCTAATGAACTAACTATTACTATTTCCGAATTAAAGAAAGGAGAATTTACAGAATGACAATCTTCGCAACCATTTACACCGAGAGCTTGAGAAGCCGGTCTTACAGTGTGCGCAATCGGCCAACTATATGCATTTCCTTTCTTTGTTTCCTCCTCTAATAAACTGCTATCACGCAAATGAACCATTTTCCCAGCAGTAACAAATACAGGTTTACCTTTTACTGATTCAAAATTTTGCAAAGTATCTAACATTTCTACTAGTAAACTATCTGATATTATCGGCCAATCTCCAAAATTGAAAAGTGAATCTAAACTTAACAATGGTCTAATGGTATCTTCTATAAATTCTATTGATAAAGGAGTAACTTCACCATTGTTGATGCTTCCCCAGAATGAAGGCCAAACTAAATTACGAGGTTCAAGTTTCAACTCTTCATTCTCTGTTAGAATTGTTGTTTGAATGTGAGGGAAAACATTTGGAGCTTTATTTGTTCCATGCATTCCAAGGAAATGATTTCTTGAAGATTTTACAAAATTAGCTTCATCATTCGGCCAGTTCCCAGAATGACAAACTGTACAAGTCATACGTTCAAAATGTACTGGTGGTATTCCAGCATGAATAGGAATAGGCGCTCCCAAAGAACCATTAGTTGGTCTTCCATTCTCAAACTGCTGGATATGACATCCCTCACAAGTAAACTGTGAATCTCCATTTTCATCGCTCATTGTTCCACGAGTTATATTATGGTCCAGTCCATTCTTGTGACAATCAACACAATTTAATCCTGCTTTAAGATGTACGTCCTCTTCTCTTTTCCAAGGTTCAGCAAAATCATCATCAGTCACAATTGAGGAGTGACAATAATAACATCTTTCATTGGGAACATTCTTAGTTATATTAAAATAGACTTTATTACTTGAATTGAATTTTGACTTATCATATTTAATATTTGGTGGAACTGAAGATCTTTGATCAATACTCTGAATTGTGGTCATATTGTAAGGATCATAATTATCCGGCATTTTTGAGGCATTACCTTTAAATTCAGTTAAGCTGCTGCTACCCGAAGCAGCCCATTTATAATTTTGTTTTCTCACATTGCCAGCATATTCTGCTTTGTCATAGTTAAGATCAGCATCATGACATATCAAACAATTTACTTCTAATTTTCCCGATACACTCCATCTAAAATAATTTCTGGGATTCTGAAGACTATCCATTTCACTAATATCTCCACCCGTATAGTAGGGACCAAAGCGATCGAGAAATTTCATTGGTGATAGTGCAATTTCAGATGGTAAAAATGTCCCTTCGTTTTTTCTATACGATATGGGTATCATTGAAAGTGTTGTTGGATCAGTATATATCCATGGTTCACTCGGTCTTTTATTTTCAATATCGGAATGATCAAAATTAAAATGAAATCCATCACTGATTATTGAATAGTCATGACATTCAGTTGCACATGTTTGTTTTGTCGAAAATGGCATTATGAATTGATCGTTTGGATCAATGGTAATTCTATTGTCATCATACAATTTCAACAGATGTACCGGATGTATTCTGCTGCCGTCACTTTTGTCACCAACTTTTATTATAATTTCTGGAGTGACAGAAACAGTAACACTATCCTCTGTTCCAATAACTGTTGAATCATTTTGAGCAAAGTATAAGGTAGCGACAAATGATAATACAATAAGTGTGTATTTAAACATAAACAAGATCTCGAATTGAACTAGATTACAAATTCATTTGGACTAAATCTGATTTCGCGTTTTGCTTTAATTGCTTCATTCACTTTTAATACTGCTACAGCAGTCTCATAACCAACTTCAACCGGACAGTTCAAAGTGTCCTTTCCTCTAATAGTATTAAAAAAGTTTTCAAGATGAGGTTTATGATAAGGATCATTAAACTGTATTGGCAAAGTGTACTTTGGAGGAGCAACTGTTTCACGAACATCAAGTACTGCTGCAGTATTTTCCTTTTTCTCAGATTCTTCAGGGGCTTTTAAAAATCCTTTATCAACCCATTTATCCCAGATTGGCGCACTCGCTTCTTTATATACACCAACTCTTCCAGCAGACTCTGAAATAGTTAAAGCACCTTGGTCACCCATAAAGGTTTCAAAATAACCTTGGTTACTGTTTGTTGTAATAGTTTGATAAAACGCTCTAATAAATCCTTCATCAGTTTTATACTTAAAGGTTGCCAACACGGTATCATACCATTCATGTGTTTTTTTATCGTAATAATCTGTTCCCCCGCTGGCCATAACAGAATAAGGATTAGCACCGACAAACCAATTATAGATATCAATTTGGTGAGAACCCAGATCAACTATAGGACCACCACCTAAACCTCTGTACCAACGCCAGTTACGAAACTGACTCATATCTTTAAATCCATACTTTTTAAGAACATGTACTGGAATTTCATATTTTTTCGGCCATCCATTATCTGGTTGAACAGACCTGTTCCATTGTCCATTAATGGTTGTTATCCTACCAAGAATTTTAGCTTCCTTTATCAAATTGTAGTAAGAATGAATATAATAAGGATTACTTCTACGCTGATGACCTATTTGAACAATCTTTCCAGTTCTCTTAGCAGCATGTACAATCTGTTTGGCACCTTCAAGAGTATTTGACATTTCCTTTTCACAGTAAACATGGAGTCCGGCGCTCATGGAATCGACTGAATGACGAGCATGCCAAAAGTCTGGAGTTGCAATTAATATGGCATCAAGGTTTTTTTCCTTTGCCAGCATTTCTCTATAATCAACATATGCATTCAGTTCATGTCCATATTTTTTTAACATTCTGTATGCACGCTTCAGATTATAATCTTCCCAGATATCGCAAACTGCTTTGAACTTAATATTGGGAATCTTTAGACAAGCATTCATCAGAACTTGTCCTTCAGCTCCAGTTCCTAAAAGCGCAACATTGAGATCATTGGAAACAGAGTTTTGCCCGGATGTTTTAACCCAAGGGGCAACCATAAGCCCTGCACCTACTGCAGCCGAGGTTCTAATAAAATCGCGTCTATTATAATTACTTTTCTTTTCCATCTTATTTCAATTTTAATTCTTCAACATTATTAAATTTCAAATCCTTTTGAATATTTCTTAGTTAGGTATTCATTTGCTTCAGACATGTTAGTAAACTCACCTTTTTTACCATCATATTCAAGTATTGTTTCTTTATCCTTCATTCTTATTGCAATATTGCCAAGTAGCATTGTTTCTGTTAGCTTTGCTGAATACTCGAAATCGGTAGTACTTTTCTCACCATTTTTAATAGCATTTATCCATTCTTCATAAATACCTGGCGAACGAGGAATAGTTTTATCTGGTAAGTCATAATCCTGCATTTCAGGTTCAGGAATCAACCTTGGGCTATCTCCATATGTATTGTGCATAAGCATACCATCCGAACCATAATAGATACATGAACCTAACTTACGTCCTGGTTCCAATTCTACTGGTCTTGGTGGAAGTAAACCACCATCATACCAAACCATTTTAACTGGAGCCCTGCCATTCTTCTCTGGAAAAGTCCATGTTACTATAGAAGCTAACGGATAAGTTTCATCAGAATAATTAGTTGAAGTTGCATGAATTGTTTCCGGATAATCAAGATCTAAGGCCCAAAAAGGTTGATCAATTATATGTGCACCCATATCACCAAGTGCACCTGTACCATAATCCCACCATCCTCTCCAACTGAAAGGATGATAATCAGGATGATATGGTCTGTAAGGAGCTGGACCTAACCATAGATTCCAGTTTAAGTAATTGGGTAGTGAAGGAATTTCTTCAGGTCTTTTCATTTCACCTTGGGGCCAAACTGGTCTATTAGTCCATGAATGAACTTCATGTACATCCCCAATTGCATCATCAGCAATCCATTCATTTACCAATCTAGCACCTTCTCCAGCATGCCCTTGGTTACCCATTTGTGATACAATGTTATTTTCTTTTGCTGCTTTGTCTAATTTTCTTGCTTCTTCAACGGTATGGGTTAATGGTTTTTGAACATAAACATGTTTCCCCCGTTGTATTGCTGCCATTGCTATTACTGCGTGAGTATGATCTGGTGTGCTGATAGTAACTGCATCAATGTTTTTTTCCTTATCGAACAATACTCTATAATCTTCGTAAAATCTTGCATTTGGATATTTAAGTCTAGTATCCTTTCCTCTAATATCATCTACATCACATAATGCAACAACATTTTCCTTTTCCATTGCTGCTGAGTCTGTTTTTCCTTTTCCACCAATTCCAATACAAGCAATATTTAGTGTATCACTCGGCGCTTTATATCCTTTGCCTCCTAAAACATGTCGGGGAACAATAGTAATTGCAGCCGCGGCTAATGATGTTTTCCCAATAAAACTTCTTCGAGTCATTCCGGATGCTAAATTTTTCTCTCGTTTACTCTTCTTTTTCATTTTTTTCCTCACAGATGGGATAGTTGCAGAGTTAGTCTATTCCAATTTATTTATATAAAAATATATGCTGGACAATTAAAAATATTGTAATTATATTAAGAGCAATCGTTTTACTTGCAATATAATAAAAAAACTTAAATGTGTCCAATGCAATATTTTGAACGTTAAATTAGTATATTTTCCCACATTTTTGACAGGTGTTTATGAGTATTAAACTGCGTTTATCAATTATGATGTTAATGCAATATGCAATTTGGGGTTCATGGTACGTTACCGTTGGCAACTACATGAATGCTATTGGAATGTCATCAACAATTCATTGGGCATATACTGTGAGTCCTATTGCTTCAATTGTTTCTCCTTTCTTTTTGGGTATGATTGCAGACAGATTTTTTGCAACAGAGAAAGTGCTAGGAATTTTACATTTGATTGGAGGAATTGCATTAATTTTATCTCCATTCGCGGCAGAAGGATCATTTGCATCCCCAACATTATTTATTCTTCTTTTACTTCTCAATATGTTAACCTATATGCCAACAGTTGGATTAACAAATTCATTAGCTTTTACCCATTTAAATGATCAGGAAAAAGAATTTCCTTTAATCCGAGTTTTTGGAACTATTGGTTGGATTGTTGCGGGAATATTTGTAAGCAAGGTCTTAGGTGCTGATGAGACCTCTATCCCATTAAGAGTAGCTGGAATAGCAAGTTTACTTATGGGATTTTTCAGTTTCACTTTACCTCATACTCCTCCACCAGCTAAAGGAGAGCCAACATCTGTTCGAAAAATAATTGGTATCGATGCTATAAAAAAATTAAACTCAAAACCATTTATTGTTTTCATCATTAGTTCATTCTTAATAAGTATTCCACTTGCTGTTTACTATGCTTATGCTCCCGTTTATATTAATGAATCCGGAATTGAAAATCCTGCATTTGTTATGTCATTTGGACAAATGTCAGAAGTAGTGTTCATACTTATTATGCCTTTGTTATTTCCAATTCTTGGGGTTAAAAAAATGCTTTTAACGGGAATGGGTGCTTGGGTCTTGCGCTATGTTCTGTTTGCATTAGGAGCAGATGATGCAATTGTATGGATGCTTTTATCGGGTGTAATCCTCCATGGGATATGTTATGATTTCTTTTTTGTTGCTGGTTTTATTTATGTGGATAAGACAGCACCAGTGGATATCAGAGGTCAAGCTCAAGGATTTATCATTCTAGCAACATACGGTCTTGGTATGCTGATCGGCTCACAAATATCTGGGTATTTGTTTAATAATATAATTAATGGAAGTGCATTATCAGAATGGAAAGTTTTCTGGTTTATTCCTGCTCTATTTGCAGCAATAGTAATGATATTTTTTGGAACAATGTTTAAAAATCATAGACATAATTCAACTGAATAAAAATATTAAGGATCAAAAAGCATGTTAAAGAAAAGATTAAGTGTTGGTTTGATTGGTACCGGATTTATTGGAAGGTTTCATATTAGATCATGGGTTTCTGTTAGAGACGCAGACATTAATGGAATTGTAGATAAGAATGAAGAAACAGCAAATGAAGCAGCAGAATTAGTTAATTACTTAAAGGTTGGTAAACCAAAGATTTATTCCACCGTTTCCGAAATGGTCGCTGATCCTAATATTGATGCTGTTTGGATATTAGCCCCAAATTTTACCCGTCTAGAAATAATGGAAGAAATAGTAGATACAATTGAGTCAGGCAAAGGTGAACTGATTGGAGTCGCATGTGAAAAACCTTTAGGCCGTAATGTTTACGAAGCGAAAAAAATGTTGGAGTTAGCTAAACGAGTAAATCTACTTGACGGATATCTTGAAGATCAGATTTTCTCTCCATCAACAGTTAGGGGCAAAGAACTTATCTGGTCAAGAGGTGGAAGTATTGCAGGAAGACCTTACTTAGCTCGTGCAGCAGAAGAACATAGCGGTCCACATATGCCTTGGTTCTGGGAAGGAGAGTTGCAGGGTGGTGGAGTATTGAATGATATGATGTGTCATTCAGTTGAAGTTGCAAGACATTTACTAACTGAACCTGGAAAGCCACGCGAAAGTATTACCCCAATAAAAGTTACTGCACATACAGAGTGTTTAAAA
Source organism: Bacteroidota bacterium (assembly GCA_039714835.1). Taxonomy (GTDB): domain Bacteria; phylum Bacteroidota; class Ignavibacteria; order Ignavibacteriales; family Melioribacteraceae; genus SZUA-22. The sequence goes on from JBDLIN010000048.1 coordinate 12,604, forward strand.
TGGCAGGATCCGCATTATGCAAAAATTCTAGCCGAAAGTAGCGGTGGCAAACTTGATTATACAAATCGTCCAGCAGAAGATTATGCAAGATCTGTAATTGAATATCGTGATGAGAAAGGTAAAAAACTAATAGTCGAAACTACAACATCATGGGCATATGTTGGAGCCGGATTACGGCTAAGCATGGAAGTTCTTGGACCGGAGTACTCTCTTGCAATCAACTCTTTAGATACCGATATGAAACTTTTTATTAGCCGTGATATAAAAGGTGAAACCGGAGAAGATCTTGTCGAGAAACAAAATGCAGAAGTAGGACTTATGCCAATTGTAGGCAATGAAGAAAATGCCTATGGGTATGATAATGAAAACCGTCATATGGTTCAGTCATTTTTAGAAGGAAAACGACCGGAAGAGAATTTCAGCGACGGAGTAAATGTCACTGAGTTACTAATGACCGCTTATATGAGTGCAGAAGAAGAAAAAACAATTCAATTCCCTCCTCCTGATCTGGATACTTTCAGACCGAAGGTTGCTAAAGGTGAGTGGAATCCTAAAATCAAATAAAAGGAATAATAACTATGAAAAAAATAATTAGCACATTTCTATTTTTAATGATCGTTATTACATCGTTAACAATTGGTCAAAATAAATCTGAAAGGCTTTTTTACAAGGATGTTCGTATCAAGGAAATTCCAATGGCCATGCAATGCTGGACTTTCCGCAAATTTTCTTTTATGGAAACACTTCCAAAGGTGGAAGAGTTAGGAATAAAATGGCTTGAAGCTTTTCCCGGACAAAAAATATATCCTAACAAAGATGTTACAATCGGACCTGGAATGTCGGATGAAGATATTAAAGCAGTTAAAGATGCATTGAAAAAACATAGTATTACTTTAAAAGCTTTTGGAGTTACAAATTTTGATACTTCAAAAGAAGCTGCACGCCCTACTTTTGAGTTTGCAAAAACGATGGGAATAAAAATAATTGTAATCGAACCAAAATATGATGACTACAAATTTATTGAAGAACTAGTGAAAGAATATAACATTAAGATCGCCGTACATAATCATGCAAAACCTTCAAAATATTGGAATCCAGAAACTGTAATGAAAAATGTACAAGGATTGGATAAAAGAATGGGAGTGGCTGGAGATACTGGCCATTGGCTTCGATCGGGCATCGATCCAGTTGATGCTATTAGATTATGCGGTGACCGTTTAATTAATATGCACTTAAAAGATCTTGACCAATTTGGTATCAAAGAAGCTCAGGATGTTCCATTTGGTACTGGTAAAGCAAACGTGCATGATATTCTTGCAGAGCTGACTTTACAGGGTTACAGCGGATCACTTTCCGTTGAACATGAAAGAGGTTCCGATGCAATGAATCCTTCTCCCCCAATCAAAAAAGGATTAGATTACATTAATTCTATTACTTACTATAAGGGTTACACATCTCTTCTAGGAAATTCAGCAAATCATAGTAAGCATGGCTGGAATCACTACGGGCCAGGATATTTTTCACTTGACCGTAAAACCGGTGTATTAATTAGTGAAGGAGGAATGGGATTACTTTGGTACAGTGCAAAGCAATATGAAGATTTTATTCTTGATCTCGAATTTAAATGCCATGCACACAATACAAATTCTGGTGTGTTTTATCGTATCCCGGATTACGTAACAAATAATGATTATATTCATCACTCCTTTGAAGTACAAATAAATGATAATGATGAACTAACTAAGCATTCAACTGGAGCAGTTTATGATGCTGAAGCTGCAAAACTGCATGCATCAAATTCTACAGGGGAATGGAACCACTATAAAATAACGGTTATAAAGGATAGAGTTACTGTAGAACTAAATGGAGTTGAGGTTAATAAATGGAAGATGGAACCGAGAGGAAAAATTATGGACTTTGCTCTAGAGGGTTACATCGGTTTACAGAATCATGATAGTCACGCAAAAATAAGTTATCGCAATATTTATGTGAAAGAATTAAAATGATTTATATATGAGTGTAATAGTTCTCGGTGCCGGTTTGATAGGAAGTCCAATGGCGATTGATCTAGTCAAGGATAATGAATTCAAAGTCGGTGTTGCTGATATAAATAGAAACTCTTTAGAAAAATTGTCTGAGTATAATATTCCTCTGCATGAGATCGATCTATCAGTTTCTCAAAACGTTTATGATGTTGTCAGAGATTATGACTATGTAATTAATGCTGTTCCGGGATCTTTTGGATTCAAAACTTTAACTTCAATCATTGAATCAGGTAAAGATGTCGTTGATATTGCATTTTATGAAAATGATCCATTTGAACTTGATCAATTGGCAAAGGAGAAAAATGTTACTGCAATTGTTGACTGTGGAATCTCTCCTGGCCTACACAATATACTTATCGGAAATGTATCTCAACAGCTTAATAAAATTGATGAGATTATTATCTATGTAGGTGGATTACCTCAAGTCAAAGAGCCCCCTTTTGAATATAAAGCTGTGTTCTCTCCTTCCGATGTAATTGAAGAATATATTCGTCCAGCAAGGATGAAGGAGAACGGAAAGGTTGTTGTTAAACCTCCACTTTCTGAATTGGAAATTATAGACTTTCCTGAAGTTGGTCCACTTGAAGCTTTTAACAGTGACGGTCTGAGAACATTGCTGCATACTATTGACGCTCCCAACATGAAAGAAAAAACCCTTAGATATCCTGGGCATATTGAAAAGATCAGTTTGCTAAAAAAAATTGGTTTATTTGATAAAAATGAAATTGACTTAGATGGTAGTTACATTAAACCAATTAATCTAGCGACAAAATTATTAAGAAAGGAATGGCAATTAAAAGAAGATGAAAAAGATTTTACTATTCTGAAAATTATAATTATTGGGGAAAAGAAAGAGACTCAGTATAGATATACTTACGATCTCTTAGATCATTATGATGATTCTACAGGCACTATCTCAATGGCTCGTACTACCGGCTACACTGCTACAAGTGCTCTAAGACTAATAGCCAGTGGTTTATATAATAAAATAGGAATTTCCCCACCTGAATTTATTGGTAAACAAACAAACTGCACTAAATTTATAATTGATGAATTGAAAAAACGTAATGTTATCGTAAATGAAAACATCGAAGAGATATAATCTTAAATACAATTACGTTCCTATTAAATTTAGGAATAATTGAATAGAACTACCTCGAGGTGGAGTCTTGAGGAATTCTTTTATTTATGTTAGGCTTATTTTTTATCTGAGTAGTAACCTTTTTAATAATAAGTAACATAACCCTGTCTGCCTATAAAGTCGGTATTGCTATCCCAAAAGCTAATAATTATATGCAAAACCAAGCCAAGGCAAAAGTGGGAATCCATCTCCACCCTCACTAGAAAACACTAATCCAAAATCTGCAGCAAGGATTTGTTATTGCTCAGCTAATTTCTCTGTAAATTTAATGAATATCTCTGCTAATACCTCTTCGCGATCAATTTCAGCAGGAGAACCAAATAATATATCATTGATTGTACCAGAAATACATGATTCAACACAACCTGTTTCAGTAGTTCTTGTCTCCGTTCTATATGCTGCGTTATATAAACGAATATCCCAAACCATTGTTTTCATTTTAAGATCATATACTTGAAACTCTACCGTTAAGTAATAAGCCCTTTGATAATCTGTTTCATACTCTTCTTCACCATACTCGTCCATTACTAATTCACTATCCGAGCTTTCAATAACATTTTCATTCTCAATATTTGCAGTAATTATATAATCGAAATCAGGCATCTCTTCAGTAATGAAATCTAGCGCTTCGTCCATTAATACTTGCTCAGCATCAACCTCCTTCATAATATTAATGTAATTCTCATTGCCTAGTCTTTGTATAAATTGAGATGTAGTAATAATATTAATGTTATGTACATCTTTAAGTTCTTCTATTATTATTGTTGATAGAAGAGTTCCATATTGAATTCTTTCATGATCAGGAATATGCAGCTGCTGCGAAGCTATTCCTCCTATTACTACTTCTTTTTTCATTAGCTGTTCAAATGTGAAACGATTATCCTTGTAAACAACCTCTTCTACAATATTATGCGATGCACCACATGAATGGAACAGAACAAATGATCCAATGATCAGAGAAACCAATATTATTTTCTTCATGCTGTTCATATTGTTCCTTTTTGCTGTGAAACTATTTTAATAATAACATTTTTTTTGTTTTAATAAAATTTCCTGCGTGTAATTTGTAGAAGTATATTCCGGATACTAGATTTAGGTTACTAGATACTGGATCGAATTTAACTTCGTATGTCCCCGGTTTTTGCTGCTTGTCGACAAGGGTTGCTACTTCTCTTCCGAGAATATCATAAACTTTTAACTTAACTTTTGCCGTTTCACGTTTGCCATTTAACGGTATTTGATATTTTATCATTGTACTCGGATTAAACGGATTTGGATAGTTCTGGTATAGAGTAAATTCTGACCTCAATTTTTGATAAGCAATATCATCTACACCTACAGGATCATCAAATCGAAAAATATAAATTCCATCTTCATTGTCAGCTAAATAAATATAATTATCATCAACTACTATTCCTCTGGCATAATTCCCTGTATTCGCATATCCAACTTCAGTAGGATTAGCTGGATCGGAAATATCTAATACACACAATCCCCGTAATTCATCAGCAACATAAACATAATTTCCCATTATAGTTGCATCTGAAGCTCCCCATAAATTATCATTTAAAAAACCTACTTCTGTAATATTTGATGAGTCTGAAATATCAAGAATTCTAAAGCCATTCGACTGGGCTGAAACATATGCATATTGATCTACTACCGTTATATTACTTGCATATCTAACATAAAAAACTCCTACTTCTACTGGATTTGTTGGTGATGAAACATCAACAATATGAATACTATCTGGAATTGTAACAACATACACATAGTCTCCACTTAAACAAATTCTTTCTGCTCGATCTGATGTTGCCAAAGAACTGATTTTAACAGGACTTAATGGATCAGAAATATCAATTATACATAAACCACTATCATCATCTGCTATATATGCGTATGAACCATCCACTACAATACTCCGAGCATTATCTACTGTATCAAAGAAAGCAGCCTCTGTTGGATTACCAGAATCAGAAATATCCAATATCCGCATTCCTTTCCCACCATCTGCTACATAAGCATAGCCTTCAACAACTTCAACATCTAAAGTCCAACCTGGAGTATCAAATCTTCCAGCTTCAATAGGAGTGTTTGGATCAGAAATATTAAGTATAGTAAGTCCGGCTTTGCCATTTGCGATATAAGCATAACTGTTATTAATAAAAATATTATGTGAAGCCCCCCTTGGAAGTGCATCAACTTCTATCGGATTTGCTGGATCAGAAATATCAAACACAATTATTCCTCCCCAATCTATTGTTACATAAGCCAAATTGTTACTTACACTCACAAGATTCATATTCCCATGTTCGGTTGATGGGTAATTAATTCCGCCGACAAATGTTGGATTTGTTGGATCAGTAATATTGACAATGTCTAATCCATTTGAGGAAAACGTAATGTAAGCATAATCCCCTCTTAAATAAATATCTTTTCCTACACTACCACCCGCAAATGTTCCTACTTTTTGTGGATTTGTTACGTCAGTAATATCTATTATTTTCATTGCCCCCATTGCAACAGCAAGGTACGCATAATTTCCACTAACAGCTACAGCGTTAGTTCTTGCGCTATCAATAAATGCACCTACTTCTGAAGGAGCTGATGGATCTGAAACATCAATAATATGCATCCCATTTTGATATTCCACGATATGGGCATAATTCCCTTCTACAGTAACATCACCCATCGAATAATCTATATCAAACAAACTTTGCTCAACCGGATCTGCTGGATCGGATATATCAAGGATATATAATCCTCTCCCACCAATTGCTAAATACAAATAGTTATCCACTATATCCATTCCTCTAAAATAATCCTCGTATTGTATTGAGGTTATTTCATTTGGATTAACTGGATCAGATAGATCTAAAATATGCAATACTTTAGAGTCATCAAAAAAGTATAGATGATTCCCATTTACAATAATACCTTCAATTGTAGATTGAGTTAGAATATTTGAAATTTCCACTGGATCTGCAGCATCAGAATAATCTATTATCCGAAGATATCCTCCATCTCCTAAATATACAGTATCATTAAAAGCTGTAACTGCATTACAAGGACCATGGGCCCAACGACCTATAAGAGTGCAATTCTCACTATCTTGTGCTTTTATTGGAGACATTGTTACTGAAAAAAGTAGACATAATAAAAATTTTAAGTTCGTTTTCATATCACTACCATTTTATTTTTTATTTCATAAGCATTAGTTTTTTACTTTGTACAAAGAGTCCAGCCTCACCCCTTGCGGAATAAACTTTTAATTGATAAAAATATATTCCACTAGAAACACTATGTCCGCCAGAGGCGGATAAACTATTCCACTTAACTTCGTAATAACCCGGTTTTTGTTGCTTGTTTACAAGTGTTGTTACTTCTCTTCCTAAAATATCATAAACTTTTAGTGTCACAAAAGTATTGTCATTCCGGGCTTGACCCGGAATCTCATATTTTATCGTTGTACTTGGGTTAAAGGGATTAGGATAGTTCTGGCAAAGAGTATATTCTGTTGGCAGTTTA
>JBDLIN010000049.1:0-19238 GCA_039714835.1 Bacteroidota bacterium
TTAAGTGTATCTTTATCAGCAAACCAAAAACCGTGACGTAAGAATTTATATGAAATATCTTTCAATAAACTTCCTAAGCCAACTGTTTTATTTGTCTTTTCAGGAATTCGCTCTAATTCTGAAACGCAATCATACATTCTGTAAGGATTTACACTCGGAAGTTCAATTTGGAAAATTTCGTGATTTTTATTTCTCTCCTTGAACCTCTTAATGTTAAATTCTATTTGAGTAAAACATATTTTGGGTGCACCTTTGGAAATCGTTCCTGTTGTAATAAATTTCCCAAATTCCCTTTGATCAAGAGTTGAAACAATTAAGTTTTCTAGTGGAGTAATTTCTTGATATGTTCTTATAAATCCAGGTTCATTGACCGCAGTATATTCTGCTGGTTGAATAGATAATACTTTACCTTCTGCTGTACATAGATGTAGCGTTTCTATTGATTCTAGGTCAATATGTTCAAGCACACCATAAGACTTGATAAATTTGGTTTTTTTAGGAGAACCATCCTCATGAGGAACAGTTGCTTCGAGATATTTTTCTATTTCGAAGTGATCATTTCTAAAATTAATATCTAACTCTGCAAAGATCATCTTTCCGCTAAAATGCTTTGCTCCACCTGTAATGTAGTGTTCTCCAAACTCGTTTGGGTTTAATTGTGAAGCAACTAGAGCGTTAATCGGGAAAACGATCATATATAAATGTTTTTTATGCTCGGGCATGAATGTCTCCTAAATTCTAAGATTATAAGCAAACACAAATTTATTAAATAGTAATTCTAACAGCAAGAGGCGTGAAACTTTTATAAATTTGAGTCATCAAATTAAAATAACTTTGAAAAAATTATAGAAGTGGATATGAATTTTATTTTTAAAAGAATTTTACCAATATTAATTGGAGCAGGACTAGGTTTTGCATATTACTATTATATTGGATGTTATAGCGGAACTTGTGCAATCACTAGCAATCCATATATTTCAATAGTTTATGGAGGATTGATAGGATATCTATTTACATTTCCTTCCAAGAAGAAGAAGGAAGAAAAAGCAAATGAAACAAGCAGGTAAGTCAAAATGAAAATAACCAAAGATATTGAAATAGAGGACCTTGTTAATGAATTACCTGAAGCAGTTGGATATTTGCGTGAGGAAGGTATAAGATGTTTACGATGCGGAGAGCCAATTTGGGGATCGCTTGAAGATGCTGCAAAAGAAAAAGGTTACAATGACAAAGATGTTGAACGATTTGTTGCTGAATTATCAAAAATGGCAAAAAGTTCTCAATCTTAATGATTATATAAAAAAAATAGTTTAGTTATTTGGAGTGTTAAATGAGTAGTAAATCTGAAAAAGAGAAAACAATTGAAGTAGAAGAAGATATTAAATTTGGATTAACCAAAAAACAAAGAAGTTGGATCTATACAGGAATATTTTTTGCTGTAGTTCTAATTTTATTTGTCGTAAACAATACTAATGGAGTTCCAGAAAAGGGCCCATACCCACCACATTACCAAGAAGCTGAAACACAGCTATTAAATATATCGGATCTAAAAGGAAAAGTAGTAATTTTAGATTTTTGGGCAACATGGTGTGCTCCTTGTAGGAAAGGTATCCCAGATCTTTTAGAGTTGAAAGAAAAATATAAAGACGAAGAATTTGAAATTGTGGGTATCTCTCTTGATGCAATAACAAGAGGAGGAATGACAGCCAATGATGTTATCCCTTTTATTGAAGCGTATAATATTAACTATCCAATTGTTAAGGGAACTGAAAGTTCGATTTATGCATTTGGAAATATCAATACAATCCCAACATCATTTATTTTAGATAAAAATGGGATGATAATTGAAAAGCATCAAGGATTAGTTCCTAAGCAGACTTATATTAATGTCATCAATTCTATATTTGATGGAAGTTATAATTCTAAAGATGCTTCACCAGCACCAGAGCTAGGTTTTCAGATAATAAATAGTAAATAAAAAAATGCCGCGAACCCCGATAAAAAGCATCAGGGCAAGTTATACGAATATTATTCGCGAATTAACGCCCCCAAAAAAATATAGATTTCAAATTATTCCATGCGGATCCATGTCGATTGTTAATCGAATATCACTAAACTTTGAACGCTGATTATATTCTATCCAGGTTTCTAATATAGCTTCACGAAGTAATTTTCCACCGGGATCAGAAGTTTTAGGACTTTTCACAAGTAGATGAAATCTGTATTGTCCTTTTATTCTTGCAATTAAGGCTGGTGTTGGTGAGTTGATTATTAAGCCGGCTTTCTTTTTGATTAAGATTTTGAAAAAATCAGTTATTGCACCGCGAGCATTTTTTTCGGTTTCGTCTTTACTTTCAATTAAACATAATCTAGAAAATGGGGGATAGTAATTATTTTCACGCAATGCGATCTCATTTGAGTAAAAACCTTCATAATCATTCAATAATACTTTTTGGAGTACAAAGTGTTTTTTATTCTGAGTTTGAATGATCACTTCTCCCTCAATTTTGCTTCTTCCCGCTCTACCAGAGACTTGTGTTAAAAGCTGAAAAGTTCTTTCGTCTGCTCTAAAATCTGGCAGCCATAATGTGGTTTCAGCTGATATTACACCAACAAGAGTTACATTCGAAAAATCCAATCCCTTTGCTACAATTTGTGTCCCAACAAGAATTTGAGTCTCACCTTTACGGAATCTATTGAGGATTTCTCCCAGCACTCCTTTTCGGTTTAATGAATCGGAATCAATACGTTCAATAGTTGCATCAGGGAAGTGATATGATAGTTCATCTTCTACACGTTGAGTACCTGTACCAAAAAATTTAAGAGATAGTGATCCGCAGTGCCGGCAAGCTTTAGGTACTGGTTTTGAACTACCACAATAATGACATTGCAAAATATTTCTGTTGATATGATGAACCATTGAAACAGAACATTCATCACACATCTCAATCTCACCGCAATCCTCACAGTAAATTTGTGTTGCAAAGCCGCGTCTATTCTGCAAAATTATTACACTCTCTTCTTTTCGTATTCTGTCGTTGATTTTCTCTATTAAAACTGTGGAGAGAGAACCATCCATTTTTTTCTTTTTTCCCTCTACAGTAATATCAACTAATCGGATAGATGGTAATTTCGCATCATCAATTCGCTCTTTAAGTTCACACAGTTCGTACTTGCCAGAATAAGCGTTGTACATACTTTCTATTGATGGAGTTGCTGAGCCTAATATAATTGGACAACTACTCATTTGCGCTTTAATTACCCCTGCATCACGTGCATTATATTTAGGTATTATCTCATGTTGCTTATAGCTTGAATCATGTTCTTCATCTATTACAATTAGTCCAATATTTTTCAATGGAGCAAATAAAGCTGAACGCGGACCAATTACTACGCGGTATTTTCCCTTGATGATTCCACGCCATGCGTCGTATCTCTCACCAAGTGACATACGGCTGTGCATCACAGTTACATGATCACCAAGTTCATTATAAAATCGTGACGTTATTTGAGGTGTTAAAGAAATTTCTGGCACAAGGACAATTGCATTTTTTCCCAATGAAAGAGTTTTGTTTACAAGTTCGATATAGACTTGAGTTTTCCCGCTTCCTGTTATACCGTGCAGCAAATATGGAGTAAACTTTTTATCAATTAAATTTTTTGATATTATTTTTACTATTTCTTTCTGAGGTTCGGTTAGTGTAATATCTTCCTTCAACTCTTCATATGTTTCAATATATTTTCTTTCAACTTCTTTTTCAAATATATCAACGAGATCTTTTTTGAATAATGATTTTAGAGAGGATACATTTGTGTTTGTTTTTTTTAGAAGCTGACTCATCAGAATTGGTTCACCTTTAGCTGATAATAACTCAAGCAGTAGAACAACTTGCTTGGGTGAGCGAGATTCTATTTCGGGGAGATATTCATATGTTTCATCTATATCTCTCGAGAGTTTAACAAACTTTAGTTTTTTAATCCCAACTTTTGCATCCTCAATTTCAGTCAATAAAGTAATAGCCCCAGTTTTTTCAAGTGTTTTAAGAATTGAATAAATTGATTTCTTTTTAACGATTTTTTGAAGCTGAGAAATTTTAATTATTTCTTTGCTGGAAAGTATATCAAGAATTTTTGCACGAGTCGATTTCTTGTTTTTTTCTTTATTTAATAATTCAAAACAATGATCTAAATCTGATACTATTTTTCTTTTTGATTCAACCTCAAGACCGTAAGGAACAGAATTACGTAGTGCTTCACCAAGCGAACAGATATAGTAATCAGAGATCCATTTATAAAAATTTAAAGATTCATCATTAAAAATTGGTGTATCATCTAATACATCTCTAATCGGTTTTATCTTCTCTTTTACTTCAGTAGTATCTGAAAGATTTATAACAAATCCGGTTAAAGTTCTCTTACCAAATGGAACAACAACTCGGACACCAACCTGTATCAACTCCAAATGTTCTTTAGAAACTGAATAAGTAAAACTATTCCTAAAAGGAAGTGGAAATACTACTTGAGCAAACATAGCACTAGGTTAGCTTAAATAAATCTTGAATATAAATTATTTTATACAACGGCAGGTTCCTCTAAAGTTATAGTTTTATTCATTACGTCTAATTTTGCTTTTATTCCAAAAGGTAGTGTGTATTTGTTTTCAATATGCCCAAAAGAAAGTCCATATATAACTGGTACGCCAAGATTGTATAACCTATCAAACAAAACTTCTTTTAATGAAAATGTTAATTCTCCCTTTTGTGTTCCAACTTTTTTATCACAATTTTTGAAGACTCCAAGTGCAATAGCAGAAACTTGTTGAAGTTTGCCGGCTAAGTATAATTCAGTGAGCATTCTATCAATACGATATGGTTTCTCGTCAATTTCTTCAAGAAATAACATTTTATTTTTGTAGTCAACATCATAAGGTGTACCTAGTAGAGTAGTAACAATCCTCAAATTTCCACCCACTAATTCTCCTTCGGCGTTTCCTTCTCGTATGGTATAGATTTCGTAGTCGGCACCCGTTTTATAATCATCAGAATGGTTGAAAGTGTATTTTTCTTTAGGCTCCATAAGGACGTTTACAAAATGATTAATAGAAAAATCGTTAAACGTTGATGTTGCAACTGGTCCATGAAAAGTGACCAAACCAGTTTTTGCGAAAATTGCATTGTGTAAAGCAGTTATATCGCTGTATCCAACAAGAACCTTTGGATTGGCTTTTATAAGAGAGTAGTCGAGCATTGGTAAAATTCTATTACATCCATATCCACCTCGACTACAGATAATTCCATCAACCTTATCATTACTAAACATATGGTTTATATCATCGGAACGTTGTTTATCAGTTCCAGAAAGATATCCATTTCTCTCGAGTATATTTTCAGTGAAATAAGGTTTTAATCCAAGCTTTTCAACATTCTGAATTGATTTGTTGAGCTCTTCTTGAGTTATATATCCACCTGGAGCAATTATTCCAACCGTATCTCCCTTTTTTAATCTGGGAGGTTTTATTCTCTGTTGAGTGGTTGATTGAGTTTTATCATGAGCCAATATTTTACCTGAATTAGTAAATATTGCTGCAGATAATATAGATGATTGTTTAAGGAAGTTTCTTCTTTTCATATAGTGAATATAAATTAATGATTGCAAAAATATTATTCTAAGCTTAACTTAGCATTTAAAAATAAGAAATTACACATTTGAAAAGGAGAATTAGATGAATAAGATCATTTCAATATTTCTATATACATTTATACTTTTGGTTTCTTTGCAAGCTGAGGATACTAAAAAGTATGGAGAGGATATTGCTTTAACAGAGAAAACGAAAATTTCTGATATAGTTAAAAGCCCACAAGATTTTGTTGGTGAAAAAGTTCTAGTTGAAGGAACTGTAGTTAATGTTTGTGCAAAAAGAGGTTGCTGGATTGAATTAGCAAGCGACAAAGAATTTGAATCGATAAGAGTTAAAGTTCAGGATGGAGTGATCGTATTTCCTATGGAAGCAAAAGGGAAAAAAGCTCTTGTAGAAGGTGAAGTTTATTCTTTTGAATATGAAGTTGAAGCCGAATGCAGTGGATCTGGCTGTAAAGAGAATGAAGAAAAACATGAAGATTGCGAACACCACAAGAAAGAGACAAAAACCATCTATCAAATTAGAGGGATTGGAGCAGAGATTTAGTGAATGCTTAAATTATTGAATAAAATCCAGTAATATGAAATGGCGTAGAACTATTAGGGTAATTCATAGAGATACTGGATATATTGTAGCACTATTGACAATTATTTATGCAATATCCGGAATTGCCGTTAATCATATCAATGATTGGAATCCTAACTACATTGTTGAAAAGCACGTTGTTACCATTAAGCCATTAAGCGATACTCTTCTCACTAAAGAAGAAGCGGTAAATTATGTCCTTTCTCAATTACAGATTGTTGATTCTGTAAAAAATAGTTTCAGACCAACACCCGAAATTGTTGATATTTTTTTTGAAGGGAAAACCATTTCAGCTAATATAAAGGTAGGTGAAGCAGCTATAGAGGTGATTAATGACAGATATGTTTTTAAAGAATCAAATTTCCTTCATCTTAATACACCTAAAAAATTGTGGACTTGGATTGCAGATCTTTTTGCCGTAGCACTTGTATTACTTGCTATAACAGGAATATTTATGAATAAAGGTAAACATGGATTGAAAGGCAGAGGCAAGTGGTTTGTAGCACTAGGTATAGTAATTCCAATTATATTTTTGTTTTTGTATTATTAAGTTTAATAAGAAAATATTTTGGTTATTAATTCGTGAAGAAATTTAACATCCCTCATAAATACAAAAGCTCTATTATCGCTCGGATAAAAGAGCAGCGAAAATTAGATGATCCAAGAAAGCAAGATTTTAGTCCCACAGAAATTGATCTTGGATCTGTTAAATTTTTAATTGCAAGACATTTCGGATTTTGTTACGGTGTTGAAAATGCGATTGAAATTGCACATAAAGCCATTCAAGAAAATTCGAATAAAAACATTTATTTATTAAGTGAGATGATCCACAATCCAGTTGTGAATGATGATCTCCTTGAAAAGGGAGTGAAATTTCTGCAGGATACTTCCGGTAAAATGCTAATTAACTGGGATGAAATTAATTCAGATGATATTATAATTATTCCTGCATTCGGAACAACAATAGAAATTGAAGAAAAGCTTAAGAAGATTGGTATAGATCCATACCATTATAATACGACTTGCCCTTTTGTTGAAAAGGTTTGGAAAAAATCAAATGAGTTGGGAAATGAAGACTTTACAGTTATTATTCATGGCAAAGCAGAACATGAAGAAACGCGAGCAACATTTTCACATAGTAAAAGCAAATCACCTTCAATAATTATACGGAATTTGAAAGAAGCTGAAATTCTTGCTAAAATAATTCTTGGTGAAATTGAATTAAAAGAGTTTTATAATCATTTTAAAGATAATTTTTCAAGAGATTTTAATGTAGAAAAAGATTTAGAAAAAATAGGTGTAGTTAATCAAACCACAATGCTGGCTAGTGAGACAGAAGCAATTGCAGAGTATTTAAAAGGAACGATGGTAATAAAATATGGAATGGACACTATGGATGATCATTTTGCAGATACTCGCGATACACTCTGTTATGCAACAAATGACAATCAAAAAGCGACATATGGTTTAATGGAAGAAGATTCAGATATTGCCATTGTAGTTGGCGGATACAATAGCTCAAACACTTCACATATTGTAGAATTGCTAGAGAGGAAATTTCCAACTTATTTTATTATGGATGAATCAAGGATTAATTCTTCAAAATCTATTACTCATTATGATCTGTATGATAAAGAGGAAAAGACAACAGAAAATTTTTTGCCCAAAAAAGAAGTTGTAAAAATTGCGATTACTAGCGGGGCATCTTGTCCAGATGCAACTGTTGATAAAGTTATAACGAAACTTGCATCTCTGTTCAATGTAAACATATGATTTTTTAATCAGAAGGGAACAACTATAGTTGTTTCTTACATTATATTGTGTTTGAATTTACAAAATTATCTTTCGATTTTGAATTGGTATAATTAGTTAAACAACATTAATTTAACATTGTAAAAAATTGGATTTATACAATGAAAATTATTATTGCAGGTGTGGGAGATGTTGGTTATCATCTCGCTAAACAGCTTTCTAGTGAAGAACATGATATTTCAGTTATAGATATTGATGAAGGTCATGTAGAGCAAGTAAGTGCAAGGTCAGATGTTATGTCTTTTCATGGGTCATCTACTTCCGTTAGGATTTTAAAAGAAGCTGAAGTTGAGCATACCGACCTTGTAGTTGCAGTTACCTCCGTTGAGGCTATAAACATAAACACTGCTATTTTAGCAAAAAAATTGGGTGCAAAAAAGGCAGTTGCCCGTGTAAATAGTGCTGAATATGTTTCTGAAGACAATCTTGAAATATTCAAATCTCTTGGTATAGATTATTTGATTTATCCTGAAGAACTAGCTGCAATTGAAATCGTAAAACTAATTGAAAGATCTGCTGCTACAGATATTGTTGAAATTGAACAGGGTAAACTTTCAATTATTGGGATTAAAGTAGATAGCAAAAATCCTATTGTTAATATGACAATGCGTGAAATTGCAGAAAAGTATAATACAACATCATTTAGAGTTACAGCAATTCAGCGCGGTTTTCAAACAATAATACCTTCTGGTGATGACACCTTTCGGGTAAATGATCAAGTTTTCGTAATTACTATTCCGGAAGGAATAGAAGAAATTATGAAAATTATTGGAAAGGAAAATGTTCACATTGATAATGTAATGATATTGGGTGGTGGTAAAATTGGAAAGAAAGCAGCAAGATTATTAGAAGATAAAATTAATGTAAAACTCATTGAATCGAATACTGAAAAAACTGTGGAGTTAGCTGACTATCTGCGGAAAACTCTTGTTATTCAAGGTGATGGAAGAGATATAGACCTCCTTGCACAAGAGGCAATAATTGATATGGATGCTTTTGTGTCAGTTACTGCTGATGCTGAAACCAATATAATTACTTGTCTTATGGCAAAACATCTTGGTGTATCAAAAACTATTGCTCAAGTTGATAATGTAGACTACGTTCCTCTGACTCAAACCATTGGATTAGATTCATTGATAAATAAAAAATTGATTGCAGCCAATATAATTTCAAGATTTATTAGAAGAGCTAATGTTATTTCTGCAGTTACAATTCCTGGAATAGATGCTGATGTTTTAGAATATGTTGTTAAACCGGGTAGTGCAATAACTAAGAAATCGGTAAAAAACCTAAAATTTCCTAAAGGAGCTATTATTGCTGGGTTTATTAGAGATGAGGTTGGACATATAACTGTTGGAGATACAGTGTTCCAAAGCGATGATAAAGTTGTGGTTTTTGCTTTACCAGATGCTATCAGTAAAGTTGAGGATTTTTTTAATTAATGATCAACTTCAGAGTCATATTCAATATTGTAGGATTCTTACTTATTCTAGATGGAATAGCAATGATGTTAGGGATCCCATTTTCCGTCTATTTTAACGATGATGATATATTTGCTCTCCTTATTTCTGGTGCTGGGACAGCAATTTTTGGGTTTTTACTCTACTATTTTACTAAGGGTAGTGATAAAGAAATTAGGAAAAGGGAAGGATATATTGTTGTATCCCTTGGTTGGATAGCAATGACAATATTTGGTGCAATTCCTTTTATCGTTCATGGGTCTATTCCAAATATTACAGATGCATTTTTTGAAACTATGTCAGGTTTTACAACAACCGGTGCATCAATTTTAAATGATATTGAATCAATGCCGCATGGTTTATTATTTTGGAGAAGTTTAACTCAATGGCTTGGAGGTATGGGATTCATTGTTCTATCATTAGCAATACTCCCAATATTGGGAATTGGAGGTATGCAGTTATTTGTTGCAGAAGTTCCTGGTCCAACAAAAGATAAAATACATCCAAGAGTTAGAGAAACAGCAAAACGTCTTTGGGGTATATATGTGTTATTCACATTCGTTGAAGCAGTTTTGCTATATGTTGGAGGAATGGAATTCTTTGATTCTATATGTCATTCACTTACAACGATGGCTACAGGTGGGTTCTCAACAAAACAAAGTAGTATAGCTCATTTCAATTCTCCTTTTATTCAATATGTAATAGTTATATTTATGTTTATGGCGGGAATGAACTTTTCATTACATTACTATTGGCTTCATCGAAAAATAAAACCACTATCTCAAAATGAAGAATTTAGATTTTATTCGTTATTAATATTTGGATTTGCTTTTTTAATTACATTAGGATTGGTCGTTAATTCATCCACTGATCTTGAAACAACATTTCGTGATTCTCTTTTCCAAGTTGTATCAATGATCACAACCACTGGCTTTGTTACAGCTGATTATGAAATGTGGGGTGTGTTTTATCATGTCATTTTCTTTCTCCTTTTATTTATAGGGGGTTCAGCAGGTTCAACAGGAGGGGGTATTAAGGTTGTAAGGCATCTACTGTTAATAAAAAATAGCGCTTTAGAATTACGAAGATTAATTCATCCCCGTGCAGTAATCCCGGTTAGGTTTAACAAAACTACTGTTCATCAAGAAATTGTGTTCAATATTATGGCTTTCTTATTGTTCTATATTGCAATCTTTGTTTTTGGAACTTTAGTGCTTTCATTCATTGGGCTTGATTTTCTTACATCGATGGGAGCGGTTGCTACTTCCTTGGGTAATGTTGGTCCGGCAATAGCAACTGTTGGTCCTGTTGATAACTTTGCTCATATTCCAGCTTTTGCAAAATGGTTCCTCTCTTTTTTAATGCTTATGGGTAGGTTAGAATTGTTTACAGTTTTGATTATCTTTTCACCATCATTTTGGAAAAAATAAAATAAAGTTAAAAATGAAAAAAATATATTCAATCTTATTTGTTTTAATACTTCTTTCATCTAATTATTACGGACAGTCAATTTATGTTGCCGAATCTGTAACTGAGAATAATGAAGCAATTGGTGCAAAAAACAATTGGGATATTGATCCTTGGGGAAGATCTCTATACATTGTTTACGATAATGGTAGTCCTATAAAGAAAGGTATTCTCTATTTATTTATTGATAAGTTTGTTGAAGGCAGCTTCCAACCACATGATAGTAAAGTTATTGAGATCGAGGAATCAACTCAAAGAATTAACTATGATTATAAATTTAAGGATATTGGTAAGTTTAAAATTTATTTTGTTAATGAAGATCAAGAAACTTTATCATCTATGTTATTAACGCTCAAAACAGGCACTGGTAATACTAACAATGAAAATGCGGCAGAATCTGAAAATTATTATGATAATGTTAAACTGATATTTTGTGAAAAAGTACTGGTTGGAGGTACACCTCTGGGAATCGTTAAGAATGTTTCTCTGAGTAAAACCGACGGCTGGTTGTATCTAAAAATTTCGCATTATGCACCACTTAATTCTAATATTATTAAAGTTGATTTTTGGAGTAAAGAGAATACTTCATTTGATTTTGATCAATATGTTGAATCAAAAAAATATCAGATTGATCCAACATGGCCGGATACTTTTTTCAAATATCAATTTACCAAACCTGGAAGATATAAAATAGTGATTTACAATGAGTTTGATGCAATAATGAAAACGGGATATATAACTGTTATAAGATAGGAATATAAAATGAAAGGAATTATTTTAGCGGGTGGATCTGGATCCCGACTTTATCCAATAACAAAAGTTTATAGTAAGCAGCTTGCAGTAATTTATGACAAACCTCTAATCTATTATCCCTTATCACTCCTAATGCTTGGTGGAATTAGGGAAGTGTTAATTATTTCTAATAAAGAAACAATTCCATTGTACGAACAACTCTTTGGTGATGGTTCACATCTTGGAATGCAGATTGAATATGCTGTGCAGGATGCCCCTAACGGTATTGCTGAGGCCTTTATTATTGGAGAAAAATTTATTGGTGGTGATTCTGTATCGTTGATTCTTGGTGATAATATTTTTTATGGCAAATTGAATTTTCTTTATGATGCATATAAAAATTTTGAAAATGGAGGAACGGTTTTTGCATATCAGGTTACAGATCCACAGAGGTATGGTATAGTTGAATTTGATGAGAGTGGGAAGGTTTTATCCATTGAGGAAAAGCCAGCTAATCCAAAGTCAAAATATGCTGTTCCAGGTATATATATTTATGATAACAATGTTGTAAGTGTTGCTAAAAATTTAAAACCTTCAGCAAGAGGTGAATTAGAAATTACTGATGTGAACATTGCTTATTTACAGAACGAAACATTGAAGGTTCAGCTAATTGGTCGAGGTGTTGCTTGGCTTGATACAGGAACTCCTACTTCGTTATTACAAGCATCTAATTTTTTTGGTGTTATTGAAGAGAGACAGGGACTAAAAGTAGCTTGCATTGAGGAAATTGCTTACAAAAAGAATTTTATTGATAAAGAGCAGTTAAATGAAATTATCCAGAATATGCCAAATAGTTTATATCGAGATTATCTAAAGCAAATATAGATATTAGCAAATTGTTAAATAAGAGGGTGTCTGTTTTTAACAAAATTAGAAATTTTAGTCAGAAAAATTTAAATAATTCATTATTTTCTTATAACTACTACTTTTTTTATCTTTCCTATTGCTGTTTCAAACAATTTTTTGATTGGGGAATAATTTAATGAAGATTTTCAATCCAAATGAAAATAATAAAATTGATAAAATACAGAAAGAAAACGAAGAACTTCGAAATACTCTTCATAATATTTTAACTAAACAAGAAAATTCTGAGGCTGTTGAATCAAAACTTAAGGCTATGGAATTACGAATTTCTGAGCTTGCCAAAGAAGAACTTAGAATAGAAGAGTACTTAAAAAACACTTCATCTGAAAAAGCTGAAAAATCTAAAATGATCTTTGAGCTTAACAGACAAATTGGTGAGTTGAAAAAACAGAAAGGAGATCTAGATTCAAACAATGATGTTTCACAAAAGAAACAGGATGAATATAAAAAAGAAATAAATCATTGTGAGAAAAAGATACAAGAATTATTATCTGGAATCAAAAAGAGGGAAAACGAACTTGATAACTTAAATAATTCAAGCACCAATTTGAAATCTGAACAGGAAAAACTCAGTAATACTTTGACTGATACAAAACAAAAAGTTGAAGTTTTACATGGAAATGAAATAAATCTTATAGAAAAAATAAAAGATAAAGAAGAAAACCTCACTTTGTTAGAAAAAGAAGTAGGTGAAAAAGATGAGCTAAAATTAAAAACTATAGAAGCTCGTAAGGTTCAGAAAAACATTGACAAATTAAATGAGAACCTTGAAAAGTTAACTAAAGAAGCAGAAAAAAGGAAAGAGGAAACAGAAGACTTCAGGAATGAATTCAAGGAATTAAAAGAAGCAATAAAAACTTCTAAGAGAGAGCTGACAAACCTGGAAAAAGAAAGAGAAGGGCACAAAGAATTAAATGACTCAATTTTAAATGAAGAAAATCTAAAAATCACTAATGCTGAGGAAGCCCTTAGTAAATTAAATTCTGATTTAGAAAGAACACAATCTGAAATACAAACCAAAGAATCTGAAAAAGAACTACTTTACCAAAATATTACTGATCTAAAAAGTAAAATTTTCGATAACAATCAGAAACTTAAATCTATTGAAGGAGAGGTCACTAAACAAGAATCCTCTAGTGAAACACTCATCGAAGAATATAAAATTAAAATTTCAGATATAGAAAGAACATCAATTGAGAAAGAATCACAATTACAAAAAAGAATAGATGAAATTAATAATAAAGAGGAATTATTAAAGTCCTTAAGACCATCACTTGCTGAACTTGAAGAAAAAATTGTTCACTCTGAGAAGAATTTAGATAAAATTAATAAAGAGAGTGAAGAAAAGAGATCAGCATTACAAGAGAAAATTTTGGAGGATAATTCACAAATTAATAACCTTGAAAACTCCATTAAGGAATTAACTCAATCCTCTGACAATACTAGTAAAGAATTGCAAAACAAACAGAATGAACTAAGTACTTTAAATGATTCTGCAAAAGAACTACAAGACCAATATTTACATGCTAAAGAACATTATGATAATCTTAAGCAAAAAATAAATGAAGAAGAGTCGATTAATCAAAAAAATATTGAAGAAAAGAATACAAAGCTTGGTGAACTAAATGAACAAGTAGAAAAGTTGAGTGTTTCTGCAGCAAGTTTAAGTGAAGAAATTAAGAAAAAAGAAATAAAAGCAGTAGAGTTGGATAAATCGGTAACTAATCTAAGTGAATTTAAGAACAATCAACAAAACGAAATATCCAAGCTTGAAACTTTGTTAGAAGAAAAGAAATATGAAGTGAATAATATTAATGAAGAATTAAATCAAAAAGAATCACAATTACAAATACAGATTAAAGATAAAGTTGAGGAATTAGAATCATTAGAAGAATCACATCAGGAAATCAAAAACCAGATTGATATTTCAGAGAAAAAGAAATCTGAATTAAAGAATCAAATCAATTCAATAATTGAAAAGGCAAAAGATGCTGAAAAATTGTTTGAGGGTAAAAAGGCAAAGGTTGATAGTGAAATAGATGAGAAAAACAAAATTAAAATTGAATTAGACCAGAAGTTATCGAATCTAGTGAAACGAGCTGATGATCTTAACAATGAACTTGAAATTAAAACTAGACAAACCTCAGAAACTGAAAATTTATTAAATGAGAAAAAAGAATTAATTAGCTCTGAAAATAATAAGCTACATGAATTAGAAGCAAAGAAAACTGATCTTCAAAAAGAGATTGATCATATGTCATCAAACCTCATGAAGGAGAAAAAACTGATTGATGATTATGAAAATGATACTGGAAAACTATCACAGGAACTTATACTGCAAAATGAGAAATTGGAAGAAGCTAAATCCTTATCTGAAGAAAAAAGCAAGGAAGTTGAAGCCCTCAATTCCGAGATAAATATAAACATAGAGCAGAGAAATGATATTTCTCAGCAGATTGAAGATTTAAAATTAGTTTTAGAAAAGTTAGAAAAAGATATTTCTGTTAAAGAAGAGGAAGATAGTACAACGACTAAAAAAGTCAAAGATATTAATGATTCACTTATAGAATTGCAGAATAAGGAAAAATCGATTAAAGAAGAAGTGTTAAAACTGGAAAGTTCAATCTCTGAGTATGATGAAAAATTGGAAGTTGAAGTTGAAACTTCCAAATCAAAATTAAGATCTATTGAAGATCAAATAATTGAAAAGGAAAATGAATTAAATGAAAAAGAAAAAACCTTAGCAGAAAAGAGAAAAGTAGTTGATGAACAGACTGATACTATCACTATCCTAAAAAGTGATCAAGAAACCCTTGAAGAAAAAATTGAAGATTTAAGGGGCCAGCATAAAGAATTGAATCGTCACATAGAATCATTTAAAGAAAATGATGAACTGAACAAGAGAACGAGTCAAAAACTTCAAGAAAAAATTAAAGAACTAACTGATCATAAAACAAGTTTAGAAGAGGAGTTTAATACTCTTCTAAAGAAAACAAGTGACAGCTACTATCAGTATAAAATTAAGAACGAAGACCTAAATAATAATCTTGGTGAAAAAGAGGGTATAGTAAATGATCTAACGGTTAAAGTTAATAGTTTGCAAGCTTTAATAATACAGCTTAAGAAAGATGTAAAAAATGCTGAGGCTGAAAAGGAAGAACATACTAATCATATTTCACAGCTGATTAAAATGAAGAAAACTTATCAGGAAAAAATTGATAAGTTAAAGCAGGAATTGAGTAAAATTGAAGAGGTGAAAATTCTTGACTTATCCACGCCAAAGCTTTATAATAAAAAGGGAGGCAAGCAAGATTAAAATTCCTAGGAAAACCGGGTCATTATAAAAATATGCTTTCTCAAAATGAGCTGAAATATTTTACGAATTTAAAACAGAAAAAATTTCGACAAAAGGAAAAAAAGTTTTTAGTTGAAGGTTATAGGTTAGTTAAAGAAGCATTAGATAGTAAATATAAATGTGAGATATTGATTTGTAATAAATCGTTTGTTGATAAAAACAATTCACTATTTGCAATTCTTCAAAAGCGGACACGAACTGAGATAATTAGTGATGCTAAATTTCAGAAACTGTCTGAAACAAAATCACCCCAAGGTATAGTAGCTGTATTATCCATGTACAATGCTTATGCCAAGATTAAAGATAGCGAAGGATTGATTGTTGCTTTGGAAAATATCTCGGATCCCGGTAATGTAGGTACTATAATTAGAACATGCGATTGGTTTGGAGTACGTAGTGTCATTGTTAGTCCTGGCTCAGTTGATCTATTTAACTCAAAGGTAATTCGCTCTACAATGGGCTCACTTTTTCATGTAAATGTTTATGAAGCTGAGAATTTTTATTCTGAATTAGATATGTTGAAAAATAATGGGTGGGAAATACTATGCTCTGATATGGATGGTGACAATATATTTTCAAGAAAAGAAAATAAAAAAGTAATTCTAATTTTAAGTAATGAAGCTCACGGACCTACAGATGAAGTACTAAACCTAACAGATAGAATAATTACTATCCCCAAATATGGGAAGGCAGAATCATTAAATGTTGCCAGTGCCGCAGCTATTATGATTGCAGAACTTCGAAATCTATGTTAATCATAAAGCAACCAAGATACCCCCAACCTTAACATTTGAGGCTGCTTGTAGTAGTGGGGAATAATATAATATTCATTATCAATTACATTTTCGAGTATAACAAAAATTGTTGCAGCGTCCTGAATTGTGCCAGCGAAGAAAAGATCAAATTGAAATGATTGCGGAACAAACTCGTTATTTAATAAATGAATTCCATCAGCTGAACTTGTCACAAATCGAGCCTGCATACTTTTCTCATAGTCATAAATAAAATATGGTTGCTCGCCAGTGATACGATAATTAATTCCAGTTCGTAATTTAAGGTTATTGTCAAATAGCTGATCAATATAATATAATTTCCCTGCAATTGAGTAGTTAGGATGAGCAATATAGTTTTCATTATTGGATGTGAAGTAGTAAGTAATATTATTACTAAACAAAAATTTCCAGAGATTTAAGTTAAGATTAATATTAAAACCGGAGATTTCTTGAGAATAACTTTCTAAGATTGATATTTCATTAATTAATAATGTATCCACATAGTTGTTAATAATCGGTTTGAAAGCATTACTATTGCTGTATCTAAAATATGAAAGACTTCCGTCTATTAAATCCAGATTTAATTTTGCTGCAATTTCTAAAGTTTTTATTTCAGATTTATCAGTGTTCTCCTTCAATAAATATTCTGGTGGTAGGTTTTTGGGATCACTGTAAAATCTTTCCATGATAGTATGCGGTTTTGAATAAAAAGATAGTCCGCCAAATAAGATAAAGTAATTATTTAGGGATACATTTAAGTCAACTCCAAAACCCAAATAATTATTATTGTTATAATTACTGTATTTGGCATATGCAGTAGGTACAAACATAGAACCAATAGGTGTAAGCTGTAACTGTCCAGCAATAGCAAGCATGTTTTCAGATTCGTCTGTACTTATAATATCAAGAGAGTATTTCGTAGTTTCATAATTAGCTGAAATTAATAAATTAAGGTATTCAATAGAATAGTCATTTAAAATACTTGCGCCAATTGTTTGATAATTATTATCATCAACAATTATAGGAATGCCATCATCAATACTATCAGGATTTTGTCGGAACGTCTGATTGTCATACTGATAATAAAAAGTAATATCTGTTTTAGAATTTGGGAAAAGTTTTGCTAGAATTTTAACATCGGCAAAGTGATTTGTAGTTAACTGATATCTATTAGGATAAAGTACATCAGGATAAATTTCATTATCAATTATTGATGAAGGAAGCCCACCATTTATTGCAAGTGAATCATTCATGAAATAGTAATTTGCTCTAATAAAAAGATTATCGCTGAACATATATCCAATCTTTCCATTTAACTTCCAAGACTCATAATCTGAATTATAAAAACGGGAATCAATTCCAGAAACAGTTAAACCAACACCAAAATCTATCCTCTGGGTAACATATGTATGAAAAAGGAGATCTACAAAACCTTCATCATAGCTAGCTTGATAAAATTTTAAACGAGTAATAGGACGAGTAAAATGAATATCACGCGAGTAAAAATTTATACTCACAGGATTATTGTACGTATTAAACAGAAAACCTCTTGGCAATGGTAAGATCTCTAAAGAATCAATACGTTCAAATGGCAGTTTATTTAAATCATAAGAATTTTGCCAAGGATTATTCAATCCAACTCCATCTCTATTATAATTAATATTCCCAAATCCTAATCCATAAAACATTTGTTCGTTGGGTTGGCCAAGTTGCCCAAGGTCCTGCAGAAAACCGTATGGCATATATGTGAATATATCAGCGCTTGTTCTGTAATCCTCTTTGCTAAAAGTATTTTGATTTGATTTAGTAGAGTACTTGTAGTTATTTAAAATCGATATTTGCTGGATGGGAATGAGTGTTTTTTTTGAGAGCACTTCGATCGTTGTATCAATAGCGGAAATTGAATCTTCTAAATCAGTTATTGTCGTGTCGGAAAAAATATGAATATTTGAATTAAGAGAATCAGATAATAAACAACCATTACCCCCGTAAATAAAGGGCGTAACGGATATATATAATAAAACATATAATCTAAGACTGGTTTTCATAATTTCTGAGTGAAAGTAATATTTTCATTTATTGTTATATTAAAAATACATAACAAATTACATTCTCACATTTAAATAATTCATTATACTCTTACAATAACAAAGGGATGCGAGATTTTAAAAAAACAAATAAAATATTTTTTTATTTAAATATTTTATTTATCTTAACTATGACGTTCACTGAAACCTTAACAATAATAGGGCCTAACATGGCAAAAGCAAAAAAAGCAGCTCCTAAAAAAGCAGCAGCCAAAAAAAAAGCAGCTCCTAAAAAAGCTGTAGCAAAAAAGAAAGCAGCTCCTAAAAAAGCTGTAGCAAAAAAAGCAGCTCCTAAAAAGGCTGTAGCAAAGAAAAAAGCAGCTCCTAAAAAAGCTGTAGCAAAGAAAAAAGCAGCTCCTAAAAAAGTTGTAGCAAAAAAGAAAGCAGCTCCTAAAAAAGCTGTAG
>JBDLIN010000050.1:0-18761 GCA_039714835.1 Bacteroidota bacterium
TTGTAATCCACAGTATCCCCCTGCTTCACCACCAACATTCCACATTAATGCACAATAATAAGTATAATATGTTTTGTAAGGAATTTTCAAAGTTTTCATCAATATATCACCAGAGAAGTTATCTTTCGCCGATAGATGCATAGATAGTGCAGAATTCTGAGCATAAATATTACAGCTAATACTAATTAGAGTGATGAAAAATAATAATCTCTTACTTTTTCCTGATATCAATTTCAATTTTAATTTCATATTTTTATCACCTAATTCTGTAATTGTCCTACTTTAGCTCAAGAACTGCTAGATATGCGCAATGATCAGAAGCTAAAGAATCTTGAATTACTTTTGTTTCAATAATATTCCACCTTTCTTTATCCAAAACCATTACGTAATCAATCTTAATATTAGGATTCTCTGAAGGATATGTTGCAGATGGATTGTTGCTGCATGTTAAAGTCCAGACTTTCTCAAATATATTTATTGTTCTACTTCCAGGTACATCGTTCAAATCACCAGCCAATATGGTTGGATATTGTTTTTTTTCAAATACAGAATTAATCTTTTTAGCTTGTATAATTCTGTTTGTGTCATTTTCAACATGATCTAAATGAGTTCCAATAAATGAAATTGTATCTTCATTGCTAGCAGCAATTGTAATTTCTAGTGCAGTTCTTGGTTCATATCCATTCAAATGAGGTAACTTTACATTCCGCGAATTAATTATCGTTTTCTTTGATAAGATTGCCTCACCATATTCTCCGTCATCATAAAACATTGCTCTGCCAAATAAAGGGACCATACCAGTCAACTTTGCAAGTTCAAGTACTAAATCATATTTTTTTGCTCTGTTTGTTTTGAAGTCAACTTCCTGTAATGCAACTAAATCAGCCTCCGTTCTTAAAATTACATCAGCGATAAGATCTAAATTAAAATCTCCTTTCATAGTTGCACCGTGAAGGATATTAAAAGTTAAAACTCTTAGAATCGTTTTATCAGTATCAACTGTTTTTGCTTTAGAATAAAAAGCAAACAAAAACATAAAACAAATAAATAATACTTTTTTCATAACTAATGAATTCTAGTTAAATACCGAAAATTGGTTTATTAGTTAGCCATCTTCCTCTTGTAAAGTCTGGAAAGAATTGCGGCGAACTATTACTAGCAATTGACGCTTCTGAGAGAGGAGTTATGGCACTCCAAGCTGCTGCATCGTAGACATCAATTGGGGGTTGCACACAATGTTTCACACTTTCTACAAAGGCTTTAATTGTGAAATAATCAATACCTCCATGACCTGAATCTTTTGCTTTTGCTTCTTCTTCTTTCCACCAGTCATGATCATATTTTTTCATATATTTATCATATGCATCACCTTCTTCCCAAGTATGATCCTTAGATTTTCCTTCTATATGAATTCTTTTTCCTTCATACTGTCCACACCATACTCCCTTTGCCCCGTGAAGTGTAAATCCCCAGGAATAAGGTCTTGGCAAATTTGTATCATGTGTTACAATTATACTTTCTCCATTTGCGGTTTTTATTACTGATGTAATTATATCTCCTAGTTTCCAATCAAGATCAGCATTAGGATGATCTTCTCCACCTTTCGGGTGATTAACTATATAGTTATTCAATCCTATTGATTTTGTAGCAGTTGAAGTTAAAGATAGGAAACGGTTTCCTCTATTGATATCAAACCAAGTTGCAACAGGGCCAATACCATGAGTTGGATAAATATCTGCATTCCTTTTTAAAGAATGTTCCGTTCTCCATTTTGCTTCAGAGAATCCCTTCTCTCCAAATTCAACACCTCCACCATAAGGTATTTTTCCATCATTAAATTTAACATGCCTTAAATCATGTCTATATCCACAGGTAGCATGAACTAGTTCACCAAAAACACCTTCTCTTACCATCTTTAAAGTAGCCATTGCTTCTCTGGCAAAACATACATTTTCTAACATCATTAATGGGACACCAGTTTCTTCCGATGTATTTACAAGATCCCAGCATTCTTCAAGTGTATTTGCAGCACTAACTTCTAATCCGGGATATTTGCCAGCTTTCATACTGGCAACAGCCATCCTTGTATGCCATAGCCATGGAGTAGCAATTATTACTCCATCAACATCATCTCTTTCTAGGAGTTTCATGAAAGCGTATTCATCTCCGGAAAATACAGCAGCTTCTTTTCTAGAATGGTCACGTAATATTTGCTGAGTTTTTGCTATTGCATCGGAATCTATATCACAAATTGCAGTAATATCAACATCATTTCTCTTTGCCACAACGTTTACATGATTTCTTCCGCGTAAACCAACCCCAATAAATGCAATTTTTACATTTCCATTTGGTTTCGATCGTTGAAATTTTACATTGGATTCTGCAAAATTTACATTAGGCATTATTGCTAATCCGGCACCTGTTAGCGCAGCTGTTTTAATAAAATCACGTCGGTTGAACGATTTCATAAATTCTCCAAATTTTTATATAGATAAATTATTTTAATAAAATCATTTTTTTGTTCTCAAGCAGTTTCCCAGCTTTCAATGTATATATATAGATACCGGAATTTACCTTATCTCCAACGTCACTTTTTCCATTCCATTTCACAGTATAAAGGCCAGGTGCTTGATTTTTCGATACAAGTGTTTTAATCTTACGTCCTAATACATCATAAATAACAAGAGAGATGTAACCATTGGATTTTATCTGGTAAGAGATATCAGTAGTAGGATTAAATGGATTAGGATAATTTTGAAATAATTGATAATCATTAACTGCATTATTGTTTTCTTGAACAATATTTGTTTCTATTTTCCTCAAAACATTTAATTCTGCTAATGATGTCCAAGGATTACCGTTTATCTCTGATAGAGCAACCAAACGAACATATTGTCCTATCTTTCCTGAAAAAGTAACTGTCTCCTCTAAAGAAGTATTTACCAAGATACCAACAGCTACTGCTTCCCCCCAATTATTAACATCTTCACTAACATAAATTTCATAATCAGCAATTCGTCCATTTTCACCATCTTGTCTAGGCAACAACTTCACTTGTCCAACATTATATGATGCACCTAAATTAATTTGTATTTCGTGAGGATGAGTTGGATTGCTGCTTGACCACGTGGTATGCCAAATAGTAGTAGGGTCTCCATCTATAACATTTGATGCATGACCATCTTCACCAGCGGTTTCTTGACAGTCAAAATATTCAACTGCCATTTCAGATTGAGAAAGATATAAATAGTCAGGTGTGCTGTTAGAATATCCAGGCATATCAACACCAAAATAATATGTTTTTCCTGTTCCTAAGACTTGACCATTATCAATTTGTGCAATTATTTCTTTCCCTTCAGGTGATTCCATATAATCAATTATGGATAAATATTCTACTTCACCTGTTGAACCAAAATTAATATTTGTTTGCATTATTAAGAATAATTTGTAAGGCTCTGATAAATCATACCCTTCTAATAAATCAGTTAAATCAAAACCAAATTCCATTGCTTCAGGATGAATGTTTCCATCTGCCCATTTCCCAAGCATTGGAACGTTACTTATTCCTGCATTTATGAAATGGTGACAATACATCATTCTATCTGCCGTTTCAGCATCTGTTGATGATGCTATACCAATCTTCAACTTCATTGCCGATCTATTTGAATATTTCATTCTTATTTTCATAACCTGTTTAGGAGTGTGATCTTTACGAATATGAAAGAACTCAGCAAACATTTTATTTATTTTTAGTAATCTGTAAGGGACATATACTGTTCCAGAATTTCCCCAGGTACTACCCCAGGAGTTTAGCATAATAAGAGCACCTCTTTCCCAGTCGGCCATGTTAATTAAACCGTCGTTATTATTGTCTCTATCATTTGTAATAACTCCATCACCATTAAAATCATATCCTAGATTATCATCGTAACCAGACCATGTTGTTCCATGATCAACTTGAGGTCCCCATTTTTTTACAATTTTTTCCCCACCTTCATATAATCCAATAGGAATATTTACAATCTCAGAGTTAGAAATTGCAATTCCGGCACCGGCAACACCACCTTCGGAAAAACTAGAATCACCATTGTGGTTATTTATCCAGCTTTTAAAAAATTCAAGATTTACAGGAGTATCTATTTGAAGAAACTCATTTTTTTCTAATCTATTATCCATTGCGTTACGCCATCTTTTAAAACCAGTCATCCAGCCATAATCAGGTACATCTGGAACACCGCCTTCTGCAAATCCTACACCACTTGTACCATAAATCTTTGAGTAAGTATCACCACCGTAATCAATAGAATTTGGAACACCGTTAAATTTTGCCATCTGTTCTTTATTTGAATTTTGACCTGAAAGCATCCATGTGAAATGCGAGGGATAAACATTTTCTAGTAAACTTCCGTCAACATTACGATAACTATTTATTTCATATCCAAACATATAACAGATTCTTGAAGCGGAGCCACAAGAACCTCCATCTTGAACAAAAACAGGACGCATATATTGTGAAAATGAATGATCTACTTTTTCTGGTAATTCAATTTGTGTTGTTTTTAATTCTTTAAGATGATTTTCAATTTTTTCTTTTGGAATGAAAGTTTTGTTGATAGGATCAGTATAATTATCAATATACCAGGGTAATGCATCGGGATTAGGATTCAGATTTTTATTTACAACATTTACTTGTGCTAAAATGCTTGCTGTAAAGAAAAAAAGAAATAATATTTTATTTATTTGTGGCACTTGTATTTATTATTGTTTGTTTAGCTTTTATTAAAAGGTCGGAAATAATCCGACCTTTTAATTATCTATAGTTCAAGTACAATTTAAGAACTATTTAAGTAACATCATTTTTTTAGTCATAACATGACCAGGAGAAGTAATTCTGTAGAAATATACACCACTGGTTAACTGAGAAGCATTGAATTCTACTGTATGATTTCCAGCAGGTTGGTTTTTAACATTAACAAGTTCAGTAACTACTCTTCCAAGAATATCATAAACAACAAGTTTAACCTGACCAGCAGTAGGAATTGAGTATTCAATTCTAGTTGAAGGATTAAACGGATTAGGATAGTTTTGCTTTAGTTCGAATTTAGCAGGAACGACACTATTATCTGTAACATCAGTTGCAGTTTTTACTAAACCTACTTTTGCAGGTGAAACAATAAATTCACCACTTGCATCTTCTGTATAAACAGCAAAGTATTTAACACCTTCCGGAACATCATTAATTGTTATTGAATTCTCTGATGTTGTTGCAACTTCATCAAATGGGACAACAAAAGCATTGTCAATATACATACTTCCTTTTGCTAATCCTTCCCAGTATTGTCCTAAACCAAAACCAACATTGTGTCTTGTTGCAGCCTGATCATAAATCAATGGTAATCCAATTTGAACCCAACCATCAGAAGTACCTGTAGGAGTTGACCAACCTAAATCGATAAGGCCAGCATTTTGGAATTGAAATCCATAACGATCATACCAAATATTAACACCACAAGAGAAATAATATCCATCCGGGTGGTTATCATCTATTATTGAATCTTGTAGCGCAACTACGTCTTGGTATTTAACCATTGCACCATACATATATGCTTCGTGACGTTTCATAGATGAGTTATCAAATACTTGCTGCCATCTACCATAAACTCCTGTTTCATCACTAGGATCTAACTCACCAAAATAGACACTAAAATTACCATCATATGTTTCTGCTGCTGGGAATTCACCTATTGGTTCTGCTCCCCATCCATCAGGTCTGAATGTCCAATCTTTTGGAGCTGAACCATCATCATTAGGTTCTTCGAAACCTGGATTGCTAAGTAAATTGTTCTCAAATACACCTTTTTCATTTAAAGGTTGCATTAAAACATGATATACAGGATTAGAAACATCAGGATGTGAAGGCCAAGAAATATTAACTGAATTTTCTTCTCCTTTTGAAACTGTAACTGAATCTAATTGGTTAGCTTGCATTCCAATTAAAGTGAATTTCACATCGTCAAACCAAACTTTTGCACCAATTTTTGGAGGATCACCCCAGCTACCATATCTGAAACGCATATCGTTTCTCCAGCCATTTTCATCTTGATCTGTTGGGAATAGGATAGTATCTTTTACTTCAATCCAATCAGTATCTGTTGAGATTTGTGTTAAATTTAGGTTATTATATCCAATACTTATATAAGCCTTGTATAGAATACTATCAGGATCTGTTTCAAAATTTTCAGTTTTTATCCAATATGATAATTCGTAAAAACCACCAGAAATAAACTCTAAATTGTTTGTCATCCAACCAGCGTCGATATAAGTTTTTTCAATATCAGCTTGTGTAATTTGGATACATGCTGAGTATCCACCAGAATGGAATACATTATTATCCCAAATATATCTAGCTGTATCATTACCATCGAAACCAACTTCTTGTGAACCTGAACCCCAATTTGTAGTGAACCAGAATATAGGAGCTGTACCATCTTCGTTAGGTATTTCAAAACCAGGATTTGCTACTGCATCAGTAGGAACTTCTATAGCATTTTTTGTTTTTGTGATTACTATGTCATCGTACCATACTTGACCTTTACCATGATTTATATGTAATCTGATTGCAGGATCAGTATTAGGACCAACATAATTTAATGTATATTGAGTCCAATCAGTTGAACCTGTAATATCTGTAATAAGTCGTGCATTATCCCATGCAGTAATAATTTGTGCATCACCTTCTGTTAATTCAGTTTTAATCCAAACTGTAAGTTCATATTCAGCATTTTTTTCATTTTCACTAACAGGAACGTCAAGAGAACAATCAATATCTAAATCTGTATCAGGATTTGTTATTGTTGCACTATAATTTCCTGTATGTGCGTCGGTACTGATTTCAGCAACAGAACCATTGCTGTTCCAGTCCCAAGGACCTTCTGTACCAATTGGTAAACCAGATGTATCTGCTCCTGCTTCAAAACCAGCTGTAAAGACAGTATCTCCTATATCATATACTTTGTCTGTTAAAACAATTTTGCAATCATCAACCCAAATTTTACCTTTTCCGTAAAGACCAATTACTACTGATGTTAAACCATCTTCACCACCAACAAATTCACCAGTATATTCTGTCCAATCTGTTACTTTTGTGTCATACTCATAATAATCCCATTGTGGTGTAATTTGGACAGCATATACACCATCTGTAAGCTCAGTTTTTAACCAAACACTATAAGTATAAGTTGCTCCTTCTTCAACAAGATCAACATTAGGAAGAAAAGCGTCTAAACTAAGTTCATTTGCATCCACACCTTGAATAAGACCAGATGCTGACCCTGTGTGAGCAACTGTTTCATCTAAAATAAATTCCGCATTGCCATTGTAGTCGTTTGGACCTAACACACAACCTGTTGGGACACCAAGTGAATCTACACCATCCTCAAAACCATAATCGAGAACTGCATCTCCAACATTTTGAGCATAGTTGAGATTCAAAAGACCAAAAATAACTAAGGTGCTTGCTAATAAATAACGTTTTGTTAAAGTAAGATTCATAATATCTCCTTCAATTAGTTAATAAATAATAAATTAGTTAAAACCAATACTAGCTGTAATTCTATGTAATGCTCCTAATAGTGCATAGTCACTGTATGAATAATCAAATTTTAGATTTAATGAAGAAATTCTTTGAACTATTCCGACTCCCCCACTCCATGTTTCAGAATCTGATAAGAATTTATATCCAGCTCGTAGAAATATAAATCCTTCAAGGTCATATTCTAATCCTAATTGTACTTTTTGCTTTTCATCAATTGCTTTTACCCAATTAAATCCTAACATCAAATTATTTCCCGATGAAATTTCTATTGGTCGAGATAATCCAATAACATATTTAAGAGGTAAACCATAACTTTCATTTATAAATTTGACTTCTGGACCGAAATTAGCAACAACCATTCCTATCTTAAGCCCATTTAATAATCCCTCTAACCCAGTATCATATTGAATACCCATATCAGCTGACCAGCTATCTTGCGAAAATAAACCGCTCACTTGATTCATATGCATATATCTGAATGTAAAACCAATTTGTAAATCAATTGTAAAATTATGTGCATAGTGAATACCAAAGGCGTAATCAGACATATTAAATGTTTGACCAGTCCCTTCAGGTTTTAAAACTGTTCTAACTTTCATTTCGTCAGTTTTAAAAGCAATTAGCGAAAACGCCACTGCATCATTATCTCCTAATCTTTTTGCTATATTTAAAAACGATAACCCAACATTTGCCGGCATAAAAGTATGACCTACCATTAAATCATTATTTTTAATATTCATCAAACCAGAAGGATTATAAAATGATGCCGAACCGTCATCAATAAAAGATGAAACCGCTTGTCCCATAGCTTCAGCTCTAGCCGATACACCAAGTTTCAAAAATTGAGCTGATGTAACACCTGGTTTGTTAAATGTTTGTCCATTTGTAAAATTAATTCCAACTATTGAAATCATACTTGCAAATAACACAACAATATTTTTATTCATTCTTAAACTCAAAAAGTTCTCTTCTCTACTTAACTATGACAAATTTTCCTATCTGATTTTTTTGACCTGATTGTTCAACTACAAAGTAATAAAGCCCACTTGCTACAGTATGGTTGTTTTTATTCAATAGATTCCAATATGCAATTGGAGAGCCTGAACCTTGATCGAAATCAATTGTTTTTACTTCATATCCAGCAATTGTCAATATTGTAATTTTACACTGAGGTGGTAAATTCATAAATGCAATTCTTCTATCTATTTCAAACCACACGCTTCTACCAGGCTGAGTTGAATATTCCCATCCAGGATTCGTAGTATAATCAATATCTCCTCTGTACGGATTTGGAACAACAAAAACTCCTTCTTCTTCACTATCTTCAATAGTAATAGCAGGAATAGCCATTGCAGTTGAAAGAATTTTAGGGCTCTCTAATGATGGGATTGTTAATTTATCACTTACAACTTCAGGAATATCATAACTTGTAACTGTATACCAATATCTAATTCCATTTATAAGACCTTTATCTTCTAACTCATATTTTAAACCTGTATCGTATCCATGACCATTTACTTTATCAAATTCACCAACTAATTCCCAAGGACCTGTAGAACCTTCGGAACTACGATATACACGATAACCATCAAAATCTACTTGAATCCCATCTGTTCTAGACTTATCTTCAAATTCTTCTGGATTAGTTCCAGTATATTCAGGCAACCATTCCCAATTAACAACTATTGCTCCCCTTTTTGATTTAAGTCTTATTTTAGGAGGAGAAGGAGAAATAGGGACACTAAAATTTGATTCATACAAAGTTTTGGCAGCATCAGCAGAAATAATCATATCATCATATCCATCCCCAACAATTGTAGCCATCATAAAACGAATAGTATCTCCGGGCATTGTTGTTGGAAATGGGCCAACACTAAATATACCTCTTGTACTTGTTCCCGTTGGAATCTCTTCGGACATATCTGGTTGTATCTCTCCTTGGCTAATCCAACCATAAGCAGTTCTGTCATTATCAGAATCTTCAGAATGAACCCAATGTCTAAAACTTGGTTTAATATAAGAGGCATTTACATCAGTAGGTCCACCAACTAATCGGAATGCTTTTCTTGTATCATTAAGCATTGTTCCGTCTGGACCTCCCGGCATATCTCCCCAATAAATCATTCTTCTTTCTTTATCAAATTTCGCATAATCGTCACCAACCGGTCCAACATTTTTATCAGTTCTCATATTTACATCATTGTATTGTACAAAAAAGATATCTTCCCAATTTTTATCACCTTCATTGATAATTATATATTCCATAAAAAGAATTTTATCGTAGAGGAAGAAATCATATGCAAAGGATCTTTGAATTATTCTTGCATTCATTGGAATGTGGTCTTCTAATATTTCAGGTGCTTGGTTAACACCAAAAACAATTTTATTATCCCAATATTGACATATATAGTCTTGTGCAGATTTGGGTTTATATCTTTCGTCTAACCGCCCATCTTCATGAAAAAAGTATTGAGGTCCGGCATTTTCTAAAATTTCATCAAATATTGATTTTTTATAAATAGTATCATTATCGTTAAATCGAGGGAACACTTCAAAGCGTTGACCTCTTCCTCCACCGCCAACAGCTTCATAGTCAGAAAATTGAGTAACTAAAGTATCTCTACCAACAATAGCACCTAACCATGCACCGCCTACTTTTGTTAACTCTTGATTTGATCCAGGTGGGTAGTTAAATACTATACCAACGTTCTCTTCGTAGTTATATGTAGGTACAAGCGATCCATAATTAGTAACTGTTTTGTATACTTTGTTAATATTATGCTTCTTGAACTGTAAATTCGCCGGTGGAAAAATCTCTTCTTGTGCATTAATGTTAGCAGTAAACAATATTGCAAATGATAGTAAATTTATTTTTGTATAAAATTTTAAATTCATTTTTTGTTTCATCGAATTATCTTATGAATAGTTTATAACCAAGTCTAAAGCTTGTATCTGGTGAATAAGATTGATTTGCTCTTAAGAAATTTACTTGATGATATGTGAGATATTTATCAGTTGTACCATCTAGATCTCCAAAGTTATATACTTCCCCAGTTCTTGAGTTAAATCCGCTTCCAAGATTAATATTTCTAATACCCAATAGATTTTTAACTTCGAAGAATATTACATTTCGAACTCCAAATAGTTCAAATCCTTTATGAAATGTTGCATCTAGAAATAGCTGTCCTGGCGCATCTGCAGAATTTGCTTCAACATATATTGCACCGGGTATTGTTGGCGTGTATGGTCTTCCAGCAGTTCCGGTTAAAAGGAAATAAAGTCCTATATCGGATAAATTTATTCCCCAAAGATTTAAATTATCATATTCCATTACTTCGAAATTTGCCATCAATTTGAATGTATTATTATAATCCCAACCTACTCTTTGTTCTCTTACTGAGGGTGGTAAAGTACTACCAATTTCATACTGATCAAGTGCTGTTAAGTCAAATCCTCTAGCAAGTAAATATGTATAACTAGTGGTAAAGGAAAAATAGTTGCTATAACTTTTACGGAATTCTATTTCAAATCCTCGTGATGATCCAAACCCAGTGTTCATATATATAGATAACGCAGGTTTTGTATTAGTTTGTTCATAACCAATATCGCCAGCATAATCACGTCCGTATAATTTTACTTTAAGAACATAGTTTTTGATAAATTCGGTTTCCATCCCAACTTCATAATTAATAGACTTTCTCGGATCCAAATCTGGATTACCAATTCTTGAATTTAAAAATGGATCGAGATACAATTCTTGAAAACTAGGTGCTTGAATAAAATATCCATAGTTAAAAAAGATTTTTGTACTCCTATTTGCAGGAATCGATAAGCCAACTCTAGGACTCAACACTACTTTTAAATCTTTAAACTCAGTAACTTCTTTTCCGGTAGCTCTATTAAACTGATTTATAAAATCATCATCATTAATAATATTTCCATGTTTGAAAATATCAGCTCTTAATCCAACATTTAAAAACATTCCGGCATATTCTATTCTATCTTGTACATAAACCGCTGTATTTAAAATTTCATCATCAAAAAACCATCTCTTTGTTCCATATTGCGGCCAGGATCCAGGAATAGTATCTCGTTCAGGGAAAAATTGTCCATAATTTTCAATATCAAGTTTATTTATTCTTTGATAATTTACTTCAAAACCAGCTTTTAATTTATGAACTCCAATAAAATGTGTATAATCAAAATCAGCATTAATCGTTGAATAATCATTTGTATAATAATTTTTATATGTTCCTTCATCAATAAAACCATCTGACTCAAAATCTCTATTTAATGGTGGTCGTTGATAAACTGATTCTGTTTTTGAGAAATCTATTAGTTCAGGATGGTTAGTTAACATATCATCAACTAAATCTGGATCAATAGCATTGCCTTCATAATCATAATAAGTTGAGACATAGTTATAAGCATCTAGAGGTGAATTTAATCCAAGTAAAGATGTTTGACTTTTACCATCTTGATATGATAAGCTTAAATTATAATAGGAATCTTTACTTAAAGTATGACTAAAAATTGCGGTTAATCTGTTTGTTTCACCTTTAGTTATTGGTAATTGTTCTGGAATTTGTGACCAAGCCCAACTGTATCCTTTGTTTGTATATTTATCAAATTGTGCCTGTATTTTTATTCTAAATGGTTTCCAAGGTTGATAATGCACTTGTGCTAACATACCATAATTTCCATATTGCCTATCATTTACATCAAATCCTAAAAATTTTGTTGTACCATATCCACCACCAATTTTATAGAAAGTATCATCTCCTTCCATTTTAGCTGAAACTGTAAATCCAGAATTTGGTAATAATGGAACAGGCCCACTTAGACCTAAATAAGCATAATCATAATTAGTGGAAGACGCATCACTAAACATTGCGTCACTTTTTGCAACAAGATCTACGGTAAATTTATCTCGGCCAGATTTTGTAATGATATTTATAACACCACTGTTAGCATTGCCATATTCAGCATCGAATCCACCAGTAAGAATTTCAACTTCTTCTATTTGGTTAACATCAATTTCTACTGAAGCTACACCAGTAATAGGATTTCTAGCTGGTACACCATCAATTAGATATAGAACTTCATCACTTCTACCACCTCTAATATGAATATCTTGTCCATCTTTTATTACGCCAGATTGTAGAGCAACTAAATCTTTTACATTAGTAACAATGGGCATATTCTGAATATCATCTGAAGTTATTAATTGTGAACTACTTGCAACCTCAACATCAACAGGTGGTTTTGTTGCACGAATTATTACCTCATCTGTAACTAAATTGTCTTGTCTTAGATGAAAATCTATATTAGTTATACGGTTGATCGAAACTCTAACATTTTCAATGGTAATACTGGTATAACCCATAAATTTTGCTTGTACTGAATAAGAACCAGCACGAAGCTGACTTATACGAAATTTACCCTCAATATCTGTAGCAGCACCAACTGTTGAACCAACAACCATTACATTTGCATATGGTAATGGTTCCCCAGAATCTTTATCAAGTACAGTTCCAACTATTTCACCATAATCTTGAGCTGAAACGTTTATTGCAATTAGCATTAAGAAGAATGTTAAAACTATAATATGTAAACTTTTCATCATTTTTTGTTTACTAAATTTCAAAATAAATTTTGTTCGAGTAATCAACTAAAATGGAAAATCCGTTTCCAAATATTCTTTAGATCTTACAAAGACTAACTTTGCGGTCTCTTTAGTTAAATAATAAAATGGGAATCCTGCTACAACTATCCTGTATTCAGAGTTATGGTATCCCATTCCAATTGTAGAATACATGTAATTATTATCAGTTGTATCAGCAGCATGATAATAAAACATTGATTCTGTAAATGCTCCTGGATTATTGTAATCAGTAACTTTGAATAATCCATTTCGGAAATTCCAAATCTTATTTGTATCTATTTCAGCAAAACTTGCTGTATTGTCTGAATTTCTAATATAAACTGAATCCAATAAAGCATCATCAATTGTCCTAAAGCCATTTATATGAAAATAATCTTGTAAGATATTACCATAATATTTAACACTATCAGCCCAGTCTCCTTCCGGATCGAAATAAGTCATGTAGTTCCAACCGGAAAGGAGAAAGTTCCCTTTAGTATCAAGATAATCAGTAATAATACCAGCCATTTGAGGAATACTTGTTTGATGATTATCGTCACAATGCCAGAGGACATATTTATATTTACCTAAAAGTTCTCTCGTTAAAACACCATCATTTGTTAGGTCCCAATTATCATGTTCAATTCCTGCTAGAAGTTCATTGTAAAACAAGTCAACTTGCTCATCATTTGGTCTTTCTATTCCACCTGATTGATCTTTAGTATCATCAATAATTAACCATTCTTTTTCATGTGAAGCATTTACTAAATTAATTTCTATTTCGGCAGCAGTTTTATCTTCAACAAGAGCTGTGTTTCGTGATTTTACCTTAATAACATGTTCCCCTTGTGTTAATCCTTCTACATTATTTTTATTAAGAAAGAAAAGAGAATCGCTTTGCCATTCACTCCAATCATTATTATCAATTTGCAAAGCAAAATCTTTTAACTCACCAAATTCACTTGTCCCAGAAACAAAAATCTTGACACCTTTCCAAGTAATGGTTGTATTATCTATTATAAAAGCTGATGAATTATTTTTCGGAAATTCTATTACTGTTTCTGGGGGAAGTGTTCTACTGGTATAAAATGTTACTGAATCTCCAATAGGATCAATATTACCATTCTGATCTTCTGCTTTAACATATAGTATTTGTTTATTTATACTATCAGCCGAAGGAAATGCTATTACTTGAGCTACTTCATTAGTAAAATATTTCTCTTGAATTATTGTCTTATCTAAAAACAAGTAATGACTTTTCCAACTAACCCAATATCCTTTAATAATTGATCCTTGGCTAATTCCTTTCCAACCAACTTTTAGCATGGGGCTATATAAATTGTCCTGAGTATTTGGTACTGGTATATTTAATAT
Organism: Bacteroidota bacterium; assembly: GCA_039714835.1. Lineage (GTDB taxonomy): Bacteria > Bacteroidota > Ignavibacteria > Ignavibacteriales > Melioribacteraceae > SZUA-22. The sequence goes on from JBDLIN010000050.1 coordinate 14,613, forward strand.
TTCAGTTGTTGGACTTTCTATTGGATCCTCAATTCCATTCAGACTTTCTTCGCAGTTTAAAAGCATAATTCCCAAAACTGCTAATAAAATATAGATTTTTATCTGCTTAATTAATGCAATATTCATTCATTTCTCATTCATTTACAATGTAAAAAGTGTCTACTTTAGCATTAAACACAAAATCATCTAACATTCTAAAAAGATTTTCTTCAAGTTTAAATTCTATTCTAAGTGTTGTGGTTTTGTTTTCTTCTATTTTTATTTTTTCTCTTATCTTTACAACTTTGGAGAAATCGTTTTCAATAGGAAGAGAATTGTAGTTTGTTGATATTGGGTATATCTTCCAATTTATAATGACAAACTCACTTGGAGCAACTTGGAAATATAAACTATCATACTCTAAGGGTGGAACTGATCCGTAAGCTACTTGAATAGCAGTATCAATAGAACTTGCATATAATAAATTATAAAAAACAATACTATCTGAATATTCAAAAAACTGGTCAGGATGCTGGAATACATCAGCAAAATTTTTTCCATTATAAATTTTAAAATCCCTAGCTTGAGCTATTAGATAGTCAAATGTTGTATAGGTATAACCTTCATGAGCTTTATACACTAGTTCAACTTTTAATCTCCCAGGTTCAATTACATCAGAAGGAGATGTCATATCACATCCAAATAAAAATAATAAGGATACGACCAGTAGTATTGTAATCGAAATATTTATTTTATTACAATTCATTTTTAATCCAAATTAAGTTTATATGGTAAAGTTATTACTTCTAGTTTTATAGAGGATTTGTCTATTGAATAAGTCTCACTATTTGGATCGGTACTAGTTACACCGTATTGGTTATTATCAATAATTGCAATTTTTTCTCTATTAATTATTGCAATTCCTTCAGGTCGTTTAATACTTGTAGAACTTAAATCCATAAGTAATATTTTGTTCATTTTATATAATTCGTTTTTACGCCATTCTAATGATGATAATGTTTCAAAAGTTTTACCTTCAATTCCTTCTAATCCAACAACTGCTTGAGTTGTAGTATCAGCATAAGTAGCTAAAAACAATAAATTACGGTTAATACCATCATAATATCCGAATTCAGTAACTAAAAAAGAAGTATCATTTACTGTTGCTATATCACCCAAGGTTATAAATTGTTCAGGAATTCCATCATATTTTTTCGATTCCACAAAATAAAACATCGATAAATCTGAGTTATCATTTTGGTTGACCAATGCTATACGTCTCATAGCATAATTAATAACATTTTCAGGATTATCTGGATTAACATTATTTTCTAAGCATCTTCCCATTAGAGTTACAATTCTACCATCGGAGTTGAAATCAATTCCAGTTAATCCACCACTAACAGTATGATTACCAAAAGCTCTTCTCAATCCTTCAGCAGGGCGCATTCTCCTTCCCCATTGACCATCAACAGTCATTTGATATAAACCAGGTTGATATTGATCAGAGAACCAGAAAAAATTGTTTTTTAGGTCCATTACTATACCACCTGGATACACTCCCCAAGAATCAGTTGTATTTTCAGAATTAGTAAAATCTTCATCATTATTCCATGAACCACTGGGAATTTTACCTGAAACGTTTTCTCCAGTTGGATTTTTAACAGATGCTTGACTTATTACTTTAACTGAAAAATCATCTTGTAATTCTAATTTTACAAGTTTTGGTGAATAATCCGGAACTAATAGTTTTGTAGTAGCACCAGATTCTGTAATATTTTGGATAGCCGGCCCTCTATCTGTAATAGTATAAAATACTCTATTACCTTTATAATATAATCCTGAAAATCCACCGATACGAAGGTCTTTATCTTTTTCTATTACTGGTAAATCTGCCCATTTAATCGAATACTCACCCAAAGGCGAATAATGATCAATTAAAGGTTCTGTTGTTTCACAAGAATAGAATACTAATAAAGTTAAAATGTATAGAGAACCTCTAGATATTAACTTGCTTATTTTTCTTCTGTTTATCTTAAAATGTCTCATAAATAAATTATTTATAATATTGACTTGTATTTTACAAATTATTTTGTATCTTGTAAAGTAGTTTATAAAATATTTAATATGTCTACCCAAAAACAATACGTTTCCGCATTAAATATTATTAAACATTTATAGTGTAAAGTAATCTTTAAATCACATTGAAAAAAGGTAATTTATTTTACACAAATCCTTGATATAGTTCCTTTTAGGTAAAAAGTAGAAACAAGCATAATTTATTTATTACAAAAGTATTGTTGGTGTAAAATGAATCTTATGAAAATAAAAAAACAATCAAGACTTAAAGAAATTATCCAAACAATGATGAACCATGAAAAAATGACTTTAGCAGAAATCACATATAATGTAAACTTGAGCCTGCCAAAAGTAACAGAATTGATTAATGAACTTATCAAACGAAATATTGTTATTGAGAATATTTTAGAAGAAGTTCCAGCAACGGGACGTCCTTCTCAAAAATTCCAATTAAATCCAGAATATGGTTATTTCATTGGAATTGATCTTGGTAGGATTTTTACAAACTTCATTGTTTTGAATTATTCTCAAAAAATAATTTATGAAAATCATATTGAACCATTATTGAATCTTGAAACCAAATTATCGGTAAAGAAATTAAATATATTTATTAATCAAATATTGCGAGAAACGAACATAACTAAGGATAAGTTATTAGGAATTGGTGTTTCCTTGCCCGGCATTGTTGATGGTAAAAAAGGTATTAGCCATTCTTACTTAAAAATTGAGGAATCTACAATAAAAGCTTATTTGGAAAAAATATTAAACGTAAGGGTGAGAATTGAACATGATGTTAAATCGATGTCCTTGGGTGAGTTATATTTCGGAAAGGGCAAAGACCTTGAAAATGGATTATATATTAATTTTGGATGGGGTTTGGGATTAGGCATTATTATGAATGGGGAACTATACTATGGAAAAAATTCTTTTGGTGGAGAATTTGGTCATATTTCAGTAATTGAAAACGGAGAACTTTGTTATTGTGGTAAAACAGGTTGTTTAGAAACCCTTTCTTCAGGAAGAGCAATTACTAAGAATGTCAGAGAAAAATTATTAGCTGGTGAAGCTTCAATTCTTCTTAAGACCAAAGAAGATCCTGATAAAATTGGGCCTTTAGATATTCTAGAAGCTGCAAATAAAGGTGATCAGTTTTCAATTGAAATTTTGGAAGAGGCTGGTAAGTATTTGGGAAAAGGAATGGCAATGTTAATTAATATTTTTAATCCAGAAAAAATTATTATCGGTGGAACATTTACAAAAGTGGCCAGTTATATTTTAGATGTCGCAAAAAATAATGCTATGAAACATTCCCTAACACAATTAAATAATAATGTGATTTTTGAGACGTCGAATTTAGCTAATAATGCTAGTGCTCTTGGTGTTGCACGATTAACAGCAAATGAAAACTGTTGCGAATAAATCCTGTTTGTATTTAATCATTTTAAATATTTAAAGACTATTCTTATCTTCTCTTCACTATTATATCTTTTCCTAGTTTTACGTTTTATCTCTCTTACTATTGACTCTACTCCTTTTCTCTCTTCCATGGTTTTTCTCCTTCTTTCTGCTAAAGAATATCTTAAAACCATCTCTTATTTTCAATCCTCTTTTTGTCCATAAGGTGCTGAAGTTTTACAAAAATTGAAAAGAGAAAAATATTATTGCTGTTGTTATTGTTTGAATCATATTGTCCTTTTCTTTTGATCAGGTGGATCAAATATAAAATTTGGGTACAATCTGAATTTAAAATTGTGACCATTGGAGGTACTGATACTTCGATTATTTCAGCAGCATCATTTTTTGTAGTTATATTAAAATCACCCGCTTGTATAGAATAGAAATACTATCCACTTGCCAAGTGAGAAGTATCAAAAGTTTCTTGATAGTTACCAGTAATTAGTAAGCAATTGGAAAAATGATATTAATTTTTTTTAACAAAAACTTGGATTGATTAATAAGTTAAATATCTATAATTTCTTCAGAATGATTTGCATGGTCATAATAAATCAATTTTGAATCTACATTGATATGACGAATTTCTTTTGATACATTCTTTTTTAGATATGAGTCAATTAAATCTACAGCAACATT
>JBDLIN010000051.1:0-18717 GCA_039714835.1 Bacteroidota bacterium
AACAATTCATCTTTAGAATTCTTACCAACCTCGATAAAATGATTACCGCCGCCCAAAGATCCTATTGCTTTGGAAGCTCTTATTAAATTAACTTCTCTCTTGCATCTTAGATCACTAAAATCAAATTTTGCTTGTGATTCAGAATGGACTTTATGACCATTAGGAATGTATTTGTTTATAACCTCATCTAAATCTGCTAAATCAATTTCTGTGTTTTTTAATTTGATAGTTAGCATACCACAGCCGATATCAACACCGACCAAATTTGGTGTGACCTTATCCTTTATCGTCATTGTTGTACCAATTGTACATCCTGCTCCAGCATGGCAGTCTGGCATTATTCGTATCTTAGAATCCGTATAAGCTTCAAAATTACTTAGGTTCTTAATCTGCTCTAAAGCTTCATTCTCTACTGTCTGGGCAAAAACTTTAATCTCGTTTCCAGATATACTTTTCAATATTTGCATTTTAATTATTCACTCTATACTAACACTTTTGATATTAAGTTAATCAACTCCATTCATAGGAAAGATACAAAACATAATTATAACCTGATATCAATAATTATTCATTAATTGTTTAAGAATGCAGAAAAACACCGTATAAACTGAATAAGAATTTATGAATAGTTTTCAGTTATGATTATTTTTGCATTTCAAAATCAGTTCTTTTTAAAGGTTACTTTATGGATAAAATTAAAATTCAAAATTGGAATCGAGCTGTAATTAAAGTTGGCAGTTCTATAGTTGCTCCCGATGGGAAAGGCATTAGTAGTCAATACACACTTGCAATTGCCAACTTTATTATTCAAAATCACAACTTAGGTCGCGAAATAATTTTAGTTTCTTCTGGGGCAGTTGCTGCTGGATTAGCAACACAACAAAATACTAAAACAAAGTACAACCGTTCAATTCCTGAAAAGCAGGCACTTGCAGCGATAGGACAATCATTACTTATGGAGAGCTGGAGTCGTTTTTTTGATTTTCCCTGCGCACAAATGCTTTTAACAATGGATGGATTGCACAATAGGGAGCGCTATGTAAATGCAAAAAACACTTTAAATGAATTATTAAATTTAAAAACCTTACCAATTATAAATGAAAATGATACTGTTGCGGTTGATGAGCTTAAAGTCGGAGACAATGATAATCTTGCGGCTCATGTTGCTGTTTTGGCAGAGGCCGATCTTCTAATTATCTGTACTGATATAGATGGTCTTTATGATGATAATCCGGCAAATAATAAAAACGCAAAATTAATCCCAGTTGTTGAAAACATTAATTCTGAAATATATTCTTTGGCTGCTGATACAAATAGTCCTATTTCTACTGGCGGGATGAAGACAAAAATTGAAGCTGCAGAAAAAGCTGCTACTGGTGGTATAGATACACTTATAGTAAATGGTACAAATCCCAAATCATTTGATAAAATTATGAATGGGGAGTTTTATGGCACTTTCATTAAAAAAATAAAAACTCCGGTTGCTGCTAAAAAACATTGGCTTATGCACGCTATACAAAATGAAGGAAAAGTTATAATTGATGAAGGAGCAAAAAACGCAATAATTGATAAAGGCGCTTCGCTTTTAGCATCAGGTATATCAAAAATTGAAGGATACTTTACAGTTGGGTCGGCTATATCTATAGTTTATTTAGATGGAAATAATGAACAAGTAATTGCAAAGGGAATAACACAATATAATTCGCAAGAGCTTGAAAAAATTAAGGGTAAAAAGAGTAGTGAAATTGAAACTATTATCGGTTATTTAACTAATAAAGAAGTTATACATCGTTCCGATATGGTTTTGATCAGTAATTAAAAATTGAGGTAATAATGACAAATGAAGAGAAAATAAATTTAGAATTATTAGTAAAAGAGGCAAGTAATTCCTCAATTAAAGCTGCACAACTATCCACTAATAAAAAAAACAGCCTGTTGCTAAAAATGGCTGATATGTTGGAGTTTAATAGTGCTGAGATATTATCTGCTAACTCAATAGATTTAGAATCTGGGAAGGATAATGGTTTATCAGATTCGATGTTAGACAGATTAAAACTGACTAATGAAAGAATTACAGGAATGGCACAAGCTGTAAGAGAAATAGCACAACTTCCCGATCCGGTTGGAGAAATAACAGAGACAAGAAATCGCCCAAATGGAATTGAAGTAAGTAAAATGCGAATTCCACTTGGAGTAATTATGATGATTTATGAAGCACGTCCTAATGTTACATCAGATGCTGCAGCTTTATGTTTAAAGGCTGGTAATACTGCAATTCTAAGGGGTGGGAAGGAAGCGTTTCACTCAAACACTGCAATAGCAAATGTTTTACAAAAAGCATTAGCAGAGGAAGGAACAAATAAAAATATCATAACTTTAATTCCAACATCTGACCGTAAAGCAATGAATGAGTTGCTGTTAATGGATAATTATATTGATCTCGTAATTCCTCGCGGTGGTGAAGGACTTATTAGATTTGTTAATGAAAATAGTCGCATACCAGTAATTATGCACTACAAAGGAGTTTGCCATATTTACATCGATAAGGATGCTGACCTAGAAATGGCAAAACAATTAACATGTGAAGGAAAATTGTCACGACCTGGGGTTTGCAATGCTTTGGAAACAATGCTTATCCATAAAGATATTGCTGAACAATTTTTGAATGATACTGGTAAAGTTTTATTAGAAGAAAATGTTGAAATTAGAGGATGTGATAGAACAAAGAAAATATTGTATGAAGTTACTGATGCTATTGATGAAGATTATTACGAAGAATTCCTATCGAAAATCATTGCGTCAAAAGTTGTTGATAGTTTTGAAGAAGCATGCACTCACATTCAAAAATATAATTCTGACCACACAGAAATAATAGTTACAAATAACATCCAAACTGCACGTAGATTTCAGCATGAAATAAATTCATCAGTTGTTGGTGTAAATGCATCTTCACGTTTTTCAGATGGCGGTCAATTAGGACTAGGTGCTGAAATTGGTATTTCAACATCTAAACTTCATGCTTATGGACCAATGGGAATTGAATCTCTTACAACAGAGAAGTTTATTATTACTGGTGACGGGCAATTAAGACACGAAGAAAGATATTAGAAATATATAAACAATTGTTTTTACACAACTAAATTGTCGCTATAAGAACAATGAATTAACACATATGTTCTGTGTAATTTAGAAAATATGAAAAAGACAATAGTAATTATAACAGTTCTAACAATTATAGCCGAAATAAGTTTTGCTCAGAAAAATGAAATAAACGGTAGTATTTCTGGAGTAGTAGTCGATATTGAAACTCAACAACCATTACCTTTTGTAAATATTTGGCTTAAAGGGAAAACCATAGGAACAACAACTGATGATAATGGTAATTATGCAATTAATAATGTATCCGTTGGTAGATATACACTGGTAGTAAAAATGCTTGGCTATGAACAAGAATCTATAGCTGATATAACGGTTGTTCCTAGACGTTCAACGATAGTGAATATCAACTTGAAACAGAGCTATATCGAGATGGAAGAGGTTGTTGTGCAACCCGATTATTTTAGCCAGAGAGATGATAAAAGCATTAATAGTATAACTTCAATCGGTCTTGAAGAAATTAAGCGAACATCAGGAGTACCCGATTTATTCAGACGTTTACAAGCTGTTGCGGGTGTGAATAAAACTGCTGACAATTCGCCTGCTTTGATTGTTCGTGGCGGAGCTCCGGACGAAAATCTTACTATAATTGAGAATGTTGAAGTTTATAGCCCTTTCCATTTTTCATCCCTTAGCGGTGGAATGGTTGAAGGTATCAGTATCATTCAACCAAAAATTATTAATAATGTAACATTTATAACCGGAGGCTTTAATTCCCAATACGGTGATAAGCTTTCATCGGTTACAGAGATTCAACTACAACAACCATCATTAGACAGGATAAATACTGATATCACACTTGATGTTAGTGGTTTTGGAGCAATTGTAAGCGGTCCATTAACAAATAAAGCATCGTGGATGATAAGCGGACGGCGTAGTATTTATGATTTATTGATGAAAATCCGAGGTAAAGACTTTAGTCCGCGAACAACTGATATTCACACAAAATTTATCTTTCAGCCCAACAAAGAACATAAATTTACGCTTTACGGTTTATATGTTGTCGACCAGCTTGAACGAACAAAAGACGATGAAGATTTAGGCCTTGATGAACAATTAAAATACAAGAATTTAACCAAAAATATGAGCGCATTAGGCATCACTTGGACATATTTGTTTTCGAAAAACGGATACTTAAAAATAACACCTTATTTAAATACAAATAACTGGAAAATGACAGAAGGACGAGAACAAGACAACAATGATTTGGGTCAGGAAAATGAAGAAAATTTTTTCGGCATTAATACTTTTGTTTCATATCGCTTCAATCATAAACATCGTTTAATTGGCGGTACAGAAATAAAATACATAAACACGACTTATAATAAGTGGGCAAAAGAAGATACTCTGTTTACAGGTATCATTCAACCTGCTTACAATACGTTATTTGGTCCTGAAAAAGCATTAAAATCGGCAGCATATTTCCATTACTTTTATGCTCCTTTCGAATGGTTGAAATTTAATGCAGGTTTACGTTCCGATTATTTCGATTTTACTGATGAAATTGTTATAAGCCCACGATTAGGATTACAATTTATAATAAATGAGAAACTTCAAATAAATACCTCTTATGGATTATTTGCTCAATATCCACCATTTTATAAAATATTCCTTGATACACGAAATGCTAATCTAAAAACAAATAAATCGACTCATTATATTACCGGTTTTAAATATTTAATTAGTGAGGATTTACAGCTAAAAATAGAGGGTTTTTATAAGGATATGAATGATTTGGCTGTAGCACAAACCGATACGAGCAAACTTTATACAAGCACTGGAACAGGAAGTGCAAAAGGAATTGAATTTACAATTACTAAGAAACTAAGTAGCAATTTGTATCTCTTATTAAACTATACTTACTGTAAATCAGTTAGAAAGGATGCTGAGTATAAACAAGAATATACCTTTGATTATGATAGCCCAAATATGGCTAACCTAATGGCAACTTATAAACTTGGAGACTGGTGGGATTTTAGTTTATCATGTAGATATTCAACAGGCTTGCCTTACACACCTTACGATATTTCTACTCGGCATCAAATTAACGGAAATTGGTATTGTGAAAAAGGAGAAAAAAATTCACAACGTTTACCTGATTATTTTCGTGTTGATGTTAGAGTTGACAGAAGATTTGTTTTTAGCAATTACAATATTACAGCTTTTGTTGAAATTTGGAATTTAACAAATAATGAAAATGTTATTAGTTATGACCATTCCGATGATTTTCTTACTAAAGAACCTGTAACACTATTTTCGCTTATGCCTATGATAGGAGTGTCAGTTGAATTTTAAACACTAAGAAAAACTAAACCAAACAATGTTTAAAAATAATGGCCGAGTTAATGCAAGATTTGAAGTTTACAACCCAGCAAGAAAACCTGTTGTAACCAGAAAGTTTTCACTTCCGTAGTCGGCTACTATTCATATACCAATCTTAAACAATCTTCCTCGCTTTCTCCTTCATTGCCTCATTACCTTGCAGACCACCGGAATGAACTGCAACAATAGTTTCACCAGATTTGAAAAATCCTTTATTAATCAAATTTGATATTCCATACACCATTTTGTTTGTGTAGATATAGTCAAGCTCAAATCCATTTAGTTGTTCAAACTCTTTTGTGAATTCGACTAACTCCTTTGTTAACTTTGCAAAACCGCCGAAGTGATATTCTGTATTCAAATTCCAATTAGAATATTTCTTTCCGCTATACTCCATGATAAGATATTCAATCAACTCATACATAAACTCTGCACCCTTTAATGCCGGAAAGACTATCATTTTCTTATTTCCAGCTAGTCCAGCAATAATGCCCGCGGAAGTTCCTCCGCTGCCGGCAGCAGAGCAGATATAGTCGTACTCTAAATTAAAATCTTCTACAATTTCGGCACAACCTTTTAATGCAGTATTATTTGTACCTCCAAGCGGCAGAATAAAAACATCACCAAATTTTGCTTTGATCTCATCAATAAATTCTTCCGTGTCTCGCTCTTTAAATCTAGTGCGATTGATGTAGTGCAGCTCCATTCCATCATTCACAGCAGCTTGAAGTGTGGAATTTAAAGGAAGATGCTCTTCACCTCGTATTAATCCAATCGTTTTAAATCCAAATAGTTTTCCTGCATGTGCAGCAGCATGAATGTGATTTGAATAAGCTCCTCCAAAAGTTAACAATGTATCAAATCCAAGATCATTCATTTCAACAATGTTATATTTCATCTTATACCACTTATTGCCCGAAATAACTGGATGAACCAAGTCTATTCTTTTCATGTAAACATTTACACTATTGTCTACTCCTGGTAATCTAACTGGAATTGTTACACATTTATTTTCATCAACGTATTTCTCAAAATTATTTGTTTGCATTATGAATCGATTTTTAAAACAAATAGTTAACAAATTTGTAATTTAAAGGGCAATATATAACAATTTCCCGAAATTAAAGATGATCAATGTTCTATTTGTTTGCATGGGCAACATCTGCCGCTCACCTTCTGCCGAAGCTGTTATGAATTCAATCATTCACAAAAACAATTTGACCGAAAAAATCAAATGTGATTCTGCAGGAACAATTTCTTATCACGCCGGAGAAACAGCAGATGAAAGAATGATCGGGCATGCATCAAAAAGAGGATATAACCTTACCAGTATCGCAAGAAAAATTCAGCATATGGATCTTGATCATTTTGATTATATAATTACAATGGACGATGAAAACTTTCATAATGTTGAGGCATTAGATGTTGAAGGGATATATAAAAATAAAATATCCAAGATGATGAAATACAGCAAAAAATTCAATACTGCAGAAGTGCCCGATCCCTACTATGGAGGACCTCATGGATTTGAACATGTTCTTGATCTTTTAGAAGATGCATGCGAGGGATTACTTGAACACATTTTTAAAGAACACCCGGAAATAAAATGAGTTTAACTCCAAGAATTGAAGAGAAACTATCAGAAAAAATCATTACTAAAACTTCTGTTGGTGGCGGCTGTATAGCTAACGCTTGTATTATCACTACCGAATCTGGCAATAAATATTTCATAAAATCATACGGAAGTAACAGTGATATTTTAAGGAATGAAGCGAACGGATTGAAGGAACTTGCAAAGGTAGATGCGGTTCGTATTCCAAAGGTGATCGTATTGGATGAAGAGTTTATAGTTCTTGAATTTATTGAACAAGGTAGAAATAAGAAAAGTTTTTCATCCGATTTTGGCAGACAATACGCGAAGATGCATAAATTCAAAGCAGAAAAATTCGGTTTTTATGAAAATAATTTTATTGGCTCAAATCCACAAATAAACTTGCCGGAGAATGATAATTGGATCGATTTTTTTTGGCAAAATCGCTTACTCTATCAATATCAACTCGCTGAACACAATCATTTTATTGATTCTGATTTCAAAGACTCTTTCAAAAAGCTTGAGAATTCTTTTTCCTCAATTGTAAGTGGAACGGAGGAACCTCCCACTCTTTTACATGGTGATCTGTGGGGAGGAAATTTTATGGTTGATAATAATGGATCAGCCGTTTTAATTGACCCGGCTGTTTATTACGGACATCGCGAAGCTGATCTTGCTATGACAAAATTGTTCGGTGGATTTGATTCAGATTTTTACAAAGCATATCAAGAGGAATTTCCCTTAATTGAAGACTGGGAATACCGGATTGATCTTTATATGCTTTACCATGTATTAAATCATTTAAACTTATTTGGCACTGGGTATTATTCGCAGGCTATTTCGATTATTAAGAAGTATATTTAGCATACTCATTTTCATTGGAGATGAATGCAAATTATTAAAAATCTAATCTTAACCGTAATTATTACAATTCTTTTTTTTACTTTTTCGGTCACCAAAGGAATTGACAGAGGTAATAACGGAAGAATTAAGAACGATTTTAAGTTTCTTCCAATTCCATATATTAATTATACTCGCTCTATTGGATTTCAACTTGGTGCGCTCCCTATGGCACAGTTTAATCTTTCACAAAAGGATACTCTTTCTCCCTCTTCGGTTGCCGGTCTTTTTGGTATGTATTCTACCAACAAGACATATTTCTTTTTTGGTTTTGCAAAACTCTATCTTAACGAAGATAATTGGAGATTTACAACTGCAGGTGGTACTGGTTCTGTAAACTTTCAATTCTATCTAGAGGCCCCTATCGATTCGTGGATACCCTACAACACAAAAATGACTATGTTTTTTATTGAAGCTCAAAGAAGAGCTTATAAAAAACTCTATTTCGGATTAAGTTATATTTATCTAAAATTTGACACAGAAACAGAAATAACCGAGGGAGTATTTACAAATAACCTTAATGGTCTCGGATTAAAGCTTTTGATGGATCATCGAAAAAACATTTACTATCCGAGAGATGGATTTTTAAGTAAAATCCAATATTTTACTTATCCCAAATTCATGGGTAACGAATCTATGTCAAATAAAATTAAGATCAGTTACAATCATTTTTTCCCATTTAGGAAAGGTGAAGATGTTATAGCAGCACGCGCTTTGGTTGGTTTAGGATTAGGCGATCTATCATTCAATCAGCAGTTTATAGTTGGACGTGGAGATGATCTAAGGGGATATACACAAGGAGAATACCGTGGTAATTATATCACTGTAATTCAGGGTGAATATCGTTGGAACCTAAATGATAGTAAATTTGGATTTGTTGGATTCTTGGGCCTTGCGGCAGTTTTTGAGTCTATTAATGAGGATCATAATGGTAAAATTTTACCAGGTGGTGGTGCAGGAATTAGATTCACAGTTTCAGAAGAAACCAACATGAATGTCGGAATCGATATTGCCGCTGGCAAAGGTGATTGGGGTATTTATTTCAGAGTCGGAGAATCATTTAATAAATAAAATTATATAATATTAAAATTTGCAAATAATTCTCTGATCAGTGAAAACCTGCCTTTGCCGGCAGGAAGGTCTATTTTATCCGTTAAGTCCGCGTGCCATTTCCGCAAAAAGGAAATATTTTGAACAAATACGAGGTAGCATAAATTATTGTGTTTTTTCCATTAATTGAGTAAATTTGTTCTCTTTTTTAGAAATGAAATAACGATTAAGGTGAATTATGAAAAGGACTTTTCAGCCAAGCAACAGAAAAAGAAAAAATAAGCACGGTTTTAGAGAAAGAATGTCTACTAAAGAAGGTAGAGCAGTATTGTCTCGTCGTAGAGCTAAAGGAAGAAAAAAACTAACTGTTAGTGACGAATACTAGTCAGAAACGATTTGGTCTTTCTAAATTAGAAAGAATAAAAAAAAAGAATGAATTTTCCCGGGTATATAGCTCGGGAAAAACAATTTACTCAAATAGCCGAAAATTAAAGGCTATTTTTTGTTTAGGGGAAGTTGAATCCAAAAAGATTAAAGTTGCTTTTGCAATTTCCAAAAGAGCAGGAAATGCCGTTTGGCGAAATAGACTACGAAGGTTACTAAGAGAATCGTATCGCTTGAACAAAGAAATTTTATTTGGTTGCAACCAATCATTTTTAGTGGTTTTTTCTCCAAATGCTTTTAATAAAAAAGAAACACCGAAATTATATTTGAAAGATGTTGAGACGGATATGATCAGTTTATTGGAAAAATTAAGAAAGAATTTGACATGACTTTTCAGCTTACAATTCAAATTAAATTATTATTACAATAAATTTTAATTATTGGTAGAGTTTAATGGATAAACAAACAACACTTGCATTTATTTTAATGGGAATTATTTTAGTTGTATGGCTATATTTTAATTCTCCTGAACCACAACCTCAACTTCCGGATACAACTGATACTACCGTTGTTAGTGAAAAACCTGAACAAGATAAAGACACAATTGCTGAAACTGCAAAAGCTGATCAAACAGTCAAGTCAGATAAATCTCAAACTGAAGAAACCACCGAACAATCCACTAATGTTTTTGCTGTAACCGAGAAAGAAGGCCAGATCATTACTATCGAAACTGATCTTTCCAAAATTGAAATGACGAGTAAAGGTGGAAAGATTAGGAAAATATATCTTAAAAATTACAATACGTGGTACTATAGAGATAAGGGAGAAGATGATTTCTACAACACTCATGTACAACTGATCAATCAAACTAATGGTGGTGATCTCGATCTTATCTTTGTCACTCATGAGGGTCAGCTTGTTAATACATCAAAACTTGATTTTGAATCCTCTACAGACAATCATTATTATAAACTCTCCGATAACGATTCCCTTACACTAACGTATACTTTTGCTGTTGAGGAAGGAAAAGAAATTAAAAAGCATTTTGTTTTTTACGGTAATGATTATCAATCAAGATTTAATGTTGAAATGATCAACATGAATAAAATTATTTCAGGATTAAGATATGATGTTGAATGGTCCAACGGTTTAAACTTCCTTGAAGAAAATTCTGTTGATGAAGCAACTTATGCTAATTCAAGCGCATTCTCTGGTGAGGAGCAACTGGTTTTAGATGCTGATACAGACGGCGAAAAATTTGAAAAAGATATAAATGGGAAAGTAGATTGGATTAGTATTAAAAGTAAGTATTTTGCTATGATACTTACCCCCGAAAATCCTTATTCAGAAGGTGGTGCAGGGTTTGAGGGAATATTCAAAGAGATTCCTGGATTAGGTCAGCGTGAATATTATAAAGCTAGTTTGAAAATTCCTTTTAAAAATCTAAATCATCAGCAAGATAATTTTTATTTATACTTAGGGCCTGTTGATTATCATGTGCTAAAATCATACGATAATAATTACGATGCAATCTTTGATTTCGGAAGTTTCTTTGGTCTGAAAATTATAACTCGTCCAATTTCTGAGTATATACTTTTACCCCTTTTCACCTTTCTGCATAAGTTTGTTCCGAATTATGGTGTAGTGATTATTCTGTTTTCCATTATAATAAAAATTGCGCTCTATCCTCTTACCAGGCAAAGTTATCTGAGTATGAGAAAGATGCAGAAACTACAACCAAAAATTTCAGAATTAAAAGAGAAGTTCAAAGGGGATCAGCAAAGAATTCAAAAAGAAACTATGGGTCTGTACAAAACTTATGGTGTAAATCCTGCCGGAGGTTGTTTACCAATGGTGCTGCAGATGCCTATACTTTTTGCCCTCTTTGCTTTTTTCAGAGTTGCCATTGAAATTAGACACCAGCCCTTTTTGTGGATCAACGATCTTGCTTCACCAGATTATGTTTACAACCTTGGTTTTGCAATTCCACTTGTTGGTGTAGATAAAATCACTATTCTAGCCCCACTACTTGGTATTACCATGTTCTTTCAACAGAAGATGACTGTTAAAGATCCAAGTCAAAAAGCAATGGTATACATGATGCCTATAATGATGACTTTTCTATTCATGGGATTTTCATCAGGACTTAATTTATATTACTTTATGTTTAACCTTTTATCAATAGGTCAGCAATATTATATAAATCACAAAAAGGGTGATGATGATCTTCAACCTGTTAAAAGCAAGGGCAAGCAAGGGGGTGGATTTATGCAAAGGATGATGGAAGCTGCTGAAAAACAAAAGCAGTCGCAAAACCAAGCCGCAAAGAAAAAACGAAAATTTTAATGAGGAATAGCCGATCATCGAATTATTTAATTTTTTCAGAAGATAATCGGCATTTCCTGTATTTTTGATACCGTATGTTAATAAAATATAGAATAGCGGTATTCCTTATTTATTTAGCTCCAATTCTTGTAATTGCACAGAATGATACTCTCTATTTAAATCCCAGACTTGAAACAGTCCAGCTTCCCTTTGGTCTACAAATCAATAGACCTCAATGTTATCCTAAAGTTGCCTTAGCCCTAAGCGGTGGTGGCGCACGCGGTATTGCAACACTTGGTGTATTAGAAGCATTGGAAGAGAATCAAATTCCTATAGAATATATTGTCGGAACAAGCATGGGTAGTATTCTCGGTGGACTTTATTCGGCAGGATATTCAATTACAGAAATTGATTCAATTGTTCAGTCAACGGATTGGAATGAATTTTATAAGTTTTCAGAAACAAATCGAAATGAATTGTTTTTAGATCAAAAAGTAACTGAGGATATTGCCCTTTTTTCAGTTAGGATGGATGGATTTACTCCTGTTATTCCTACATCGTTCAATACTGGTCAGCAATTTTTAAATTACTTAAATTTTCTAACACTAAACGCTCCTATACACGTTGGAAAAAATGATTTCAATTCTTTAAGATACAAATTCAGAGCGGTTAGTACTGATTTGGGAACTGGAAATTTAATTATGATTGATAGTGGCTCTTTGAGCAAAGCAATGAGAGCAAGTTCAAGTGTTAGTTTCTTGTTAGAACCAGTACGCATTGATACTATGTTGCTCGTAGATGGGGGAGTTGTTGCAAATGTTCCTACTAAACCTGCTAGAGATATTGGTAGCGATTATGTAATAGCAATAAATACAACCAGCTCACTTAGAAGCAGAGAAGAATTGAATGATCCGTTGACGATTGCTGATCAATTAGTTTCAATTCCAATCAGTATGGTAACAAAGGAGAATCTAAAATTTGCTGATGTAACAATAACTCCGGAACTTGGTAAGAAAAAGAATGATGATTTTACAAATTTAGATAACTTAATTAAGTCAGGTTATCTTGCAACTAAAAATCAAATTGTAAATATAAAGGATAGTCTCCGACAATTTGCTTTAAACAGTATTGATCAAGATCTTCTCTTTTTTGATCGGATTTTACCTTATAGTAAAAGCTCTGTTCTTGAAAATGAAATTGTTTCAAAATTTGCTAACTATGATTCTGTAAGTAATCATGAATTACTATTAGAATTAGGAAATTATATTTATTCTGGTGATTATGAACATATTTCTGCCGTTCTAATAACTGATAAAAATTTAGCAATACTGAAAATTGATCATAAACTTAAACCATTGATTAAGTCTATTGACTTAAATGGGGTGAATAATGTAGATATCAGTAATCTTTATAAAATTCTTCAACCGCTTAATGAAAATCCATTTAATGAAAGAAAGGTGTCGCAAAGGATTTTAAAAGTTCTTCGGTATTATAGAAAATTCGGTCTTTCCATGGCAGATGTAAAGTCAGTTTCTTTTGATGCATCTTCAGGAATTTTAGTGATAGATATTGATGAAGGAAAAATTAATAGTCTAACAATAAAAGGTAATCTTAAAACAGAAGATGAGGTAATTTTAAGAGAATTTCCTTTAGAAGAAAATGAATATTTTATAGCGAATGATTTGTTCATAGGTCTTCGCAATTTAAAAGCTACCGGATTGTTTAAGTCGATAGATGTTCAGATAACTAATGCTGAAGAGGGAAAGGATGTTGTAATTGTTGTTGAAGAAAAAATTTCAAGTCTTATTCGGTTTGGATTAAAGGCAGATAATGAAAGATATGTACAATTTTCGGTTGATCTTAGAGATGAAAATTTTTTTGGAACAGGAACAGAGTTAGGGGCACTATTTTTTGGTGGACTTAGAAATCAACTTGTCGTCGCAGAGCACAAAGCAAACAGAATATTCAACACATATCTAACCTATAAACTAAAGGGGTATTTTGATCTTCAGGATATAAACATTTATGAAGATGATGTTAGAGAAGATCCTGAAAGATTCTCACGTTCAAGAGTTGGTGAATATAGACAAAAGAAATATGGTGTACAGATAGGCCTTGGTATGCAGGCTGAAAAGGTTGGGAATATAATTGCTGATTTCAGATATGAAACTAATTATACGCGCAATATTGCTGGTAATACAATTTCTCCTTCTAAATTTGATATTGCTGCACTTAGATTCAGAATGAGGATTGACACCCAGGATAAATATCCATATCCGAATTCCGGTACATTTTTCGATACCTACTATGAAACATCTCAAACAATATTCGGTGCTGATATTAGCTATTCTCTTTATTCTCTTGATTATGTTGGTTACTTCTCCCTATCGCAATCAAGCACTCTAAATCCATCAATTAAACTCGGTGTAGCTGATGAAACCCTACCCCTTTCTCAGCAGTTTTCTTTTGGAGGTCAGTATTCTTTCTTAGGCTATAGAGAACACGAATACCGAGGAAGACAAATATTTATAGGCTCATTGCAATACAGGTACAAACTTCCATTTAAAATCTGGTTCGATACATATATTTCTGTTCGTTATGATGTAGGAAATATTTGGGAAAAAAAGGAAGAGATGAAATTCAAAGAGTTTAAACAGGGTTTTGGCGCCATTCTTTCTTTTGATACTCCAATCGGTCCCGCGGATTTTGCCATTGGTAGAAGCATTCTTATTGATAGAGGTATTACCGAGGGGTATATTGTTAGAGGGCCAACAGAATTATACTTTACAATTGGTTACTTTTTCTAGAGCTTTTCAGAAACCCAATCCCGCTAAGCGGAATTGGGTTTCTTTAAAATTATTTGTTAAATATATTTAAGCAAATTAGCCTTTGTAAAATCTGGAAGATCTTTTTCAAATTCAACTGTTCTGTTTTTATCCCATTGTTTATTCGCGGATAAGTTATGAGTATGCTTATTAAGAACAGCGAACTTTCTTTTTATTATTTTCCCTTCATTATCTATAACAAAAAACGCAACTATTAATGGAAGTAAAAATTCATTGCTCCATTTTTTATATGACTTTACCGCTCTTTCATTTACAAGCCAAGTTGATCCATGTTTTCCCTTCCAATCCAATAATGCTGATTTACCATTATAAGTAATGATTGTATCAGGTTTGTCTTCCCCCTTTTCCCATACTTTTTTAAATCGATTATCTTCTCCAAATTCTGTACATTCAAATCCCCATTGTGTTAATAAATTTCTACCCGTATATTCAGCAATATCATGGAGTTTGTAATTTTTTCTAAAATCTTTAGTTGATTTTGATGGATTGAAATCTAAATTTTTCATAAATAAAAATAGTAAACCAATTCGATTTTTTCACTTTGTCTTATAAACTATTTGAAAGAATAGGAGAAAAACTTAAATTATATAATCTTAAATCAATTAATGTTTTGGATGGAAAAGATGAAAAATTTACTCTTACTTCTTTTGTCCTTAGTTTTATCATTTTTACCCATACTAGCTCAAACCGAGTCCACCGATGTACAAAAATCCTTACTTAAACTTCAAAAACATACTGAGAGTTTAGAACATAGACTTGATGTGCTTCAGAAAAAAATTGATGATGTAATATGGTATGAAAGAGTTAGTGATATCGCCTACATTGATAAAATTTATATCACAGGTCCTCCCTCTGAAAAAAACTTTAAGAATAAAACAGCAATGGGTGTTAAAAATCCAATCAAGTTTTGGAACTACGTTTTTATTCCAAGAGATATTGACCTAAATAAAAAATATCCTTTGATTGTATTTCCTCATGGTGGTGTACATGGGGATTTCACTACCTACTATACTCATATAATCAAAGAGTTGATGTATCAGCAATATATTGTCATTGCACCGGAATACCGAGGTAGTACAGGTTATGGCAAAACCCAATATGAGAGAATAGATTACGGTGGTCTAGAGGTTGAAGATGTCTACAGTGCAAGAAATCATATGATCGAGAGCTATGAATTCGTGGATGCAAGTCGAATTGGTATTATTGGATGGAGCCATGGAGGACTGATTGCGTTGATGAATATTTTTGATCACCCAGACGATTTTAATGTTGCTTATGTTGGTGTTCCTGTGAGTGATCTTATTTCCAGGATGGGATACTACGAGGATGACTATCGTGATCTTTACTCAGCTGATTATCATATCGGCAAAACAGCTCATGAAAATGTTGAGGAATACAGAAGAAGATCACCAGCGTGGAACACACATAAATTTCAGAATACTCCCCTTTTAATCCACACAAATACAAACGATGATGATGTAAATGTGCTTGAGGTTGAGCATTTAATTAAATCGCTGAAAGCTGATGGTAAAAAATTCGAGTATGAAATATTCAAAGATGTTGAAGGAGGACACTCTTTTGATAGAATTGATACAAAAAAAGGAAGAGAAATTCGCTTAAAGATTTGGAAATTTTTAGCTGAACATCTATCTCCAAATAAACCTATTGAAAATATGGATCAGATGTTCAAAGCATCATATATTAAATAAAGGAGATTAAATTGCAATTTATAGTTATTGGTTATGATCACAAAGATGAAAAGGCGCTTGAAAGAAGGTTAGCAGCAAGAGAAGAACATTTAGAATTTGCTGGTAAAATGTTCGAACAAGGCAAGTGGATATTTGCCTCAGCTCTATTAGATGATGAGGGCAATATGAATGGTTCTGTTATAGCTTGCGATTTTCCTTCAGAAGAAGATTTAAGAAACGAGTGGTTAGATAATGAAGCATACGTTAAAGGAAATGTGTGGGAAGAGATTATTATTAGAAAAGCTAAAGTTGCAAAACATTAAAGTTAACCTCGAAGGTTACAAATTATTTTAATAATAAGATATTATGTCGTTTTTTTAGTATATTCGCTCATTCAAAATAAATCAATTAATTATAAGAAAGGAGAATGATAAATGGGAAAGCATTATGCAAAAGCAAAGTGGGAAGGAACACTAAAAGATGGAAAAGGTAAATTTAATTTTACCGGTTATGAGGGACCTTTTAATTTTAGATCAAGATTTGAAGATGGACCCGAAACAAATCCAGAGGAGTTAATAGGAGCTGCACAAGCTGGATGTTTTTCAATGTTCTTAGCTGCATTAATTTCTAAAATGGATATTACACCAACAAGTATTGAGACAAATGCTACTGTAGAATTAGGACAAGATGAAGGACCAAAGATTACTTCAATTACTTTGGATTGTGAAGCTGTCGTTCCTGGCTTAAGTGAAGAAGATTTTAATAACCTTGCTGCAGAAGCTAAGGCCAAATGTCCTATCTCAAGACTAACTACTGGAACAGATGTGTTTTTAAATGCAAAGTTAGTTTCTTAGTTATAGAAATTCCAAGTTATTAAAAAACCCAACTCGGCAAATGCGGGGTTGGGTTTCTATTTTTAAACTCTATTTAAAGTTATTAATCCTACTTCAGGCGGCATACCTACTCTACCTGGAAAACCGATGAATCCAATACCGGTATTCACATTTAAAACCTGATTTCCTTCCCTATAAACTCCTCCCCATCTTTTATATCGAAGATCAACAGGGGACCATCGCCATCCTGGAATTTCAATTCCAAACTGTGCACCATGTGTGTGCCCGGAAAGAGTAAGGTCAATATTCGTATAACCTAATACTTGCTCATCCCAATGAGTAGGATCGTGTGTCATCAATATTTTAAATGTGTCTTTTTCAACACCAGATGTTGCTTTACCAAGATCTCCATACTGTGGAAACGGTGGAAGGCCCCAATTTTCAACACCAATTAAGGTAATAAATTCATTACCAATTTGGATCTTCTCATTAGAATTTAGTAAAACATTGAATCCCATATCTTCTTGAAGAGAAATTAACCTATGAAGATTTGCTGCTTTTTTTGCTGGCGAATCCCATGGAACATACTCACCATAATCGTGATTACCCAAAACTGAATAAACACCGAACTTTGCTTTCATCTTAGACAAAATACTTACAAATTCATCAGCTTCTTCTGATACATTGTTCACAAAATCACCTGTAAAAAGTACTACATCTGGATTTTGAGTATTTATTAATTTCACTATTTCTTCAACTTTTTCTTTATGAGTCAAATAACTTCCAATATGAAAGTCTGAGATCTGCGCAATTTTAAATCCATTAAATGCCTCTGGAAGATTTTCAAATTCAACATTCGATTTACGCACAATAAAATCAAATCTCCCCCAGGCTATTCCATAAATTATTGAAACAAATGGCAATCCAGAAATGATCAATCCTGCTCTGGTTAAAAACTGATTTCTAGTAATTTTCTTTCCTTCAGAATCATCAGTTTTCGTCCTTTTAATTTTAAATGCTGCCCACTTTGCACTATGCCAAATATCATCAATAATGTTGAAAAGAATGAAAAATATTTTGGGTATGTATACTGCTAGAAAGATTCCGCTTAGAGAATGAACATAGACCATAGCATAAGCTGGATCCGATGATTCTCGGAACATGAATAAAAACAGAATCCCTAAAAATATAATTCCGGGAATTGACCAAAATATTATATTTAAGATTCTCTTTGTTTTTAAGCTGAATCCAACTTCAATCTTTTTAAGACCAGTGAATGTATAGTAATCTATTAATAAAATGATTGCACTGAATATGAATAATGTTAAGATTGGATTACCTCTCATAATTATATCTTTTTAAATAATTGCCGATAATTAATTTAACGAAAGTGTTGCTTTTAATGCAGCATGATCTGAAATACTTGTGCCACTATCGTCTTTGACGTCTTCAATTCCTATTGTCTTAACAGAAATCTTTTTTAATTTATATTGATTTATCTGATCATAAGCAAAAATATAATCAAATCGTCTTGAAGGTCTGTTTGATCTGAATCTAAATGTATACTCTTTATTATTACCATGAAATTCAAAGTGCAGATCTCTAGGACCACCTAATAATTT
>JBDLIN010000052.1:0-18503 GCA_039714835.1 Bacteroidota bacterium
CGTGACGTTACATCTAATGAAATTTCTGTCAAGGAATGGTCCTTGACTGCCTATTTAATATATTTTGTCTCATTCTATCATCTACAACTTCCGAGCGACTACAAGAACATCTTTCAGAACATCAATAATTCCTGATATAGAATTACTCGCTTCAATATAAACAATGTACATTCCTATTTTTAGCGGATTACCTTTTTCATCAAGTCCATCGAATATTTCAGATCCTGTCGATGCTGATGCTTTATTATTTACCAATGTTCGTACTATTCTCCCTTTATCATCAAATATTTTAATCCTTATCTGCGCTGTTTCTTTTGACAGATTATAATTTATTATTGTGAAATCCTCATAACCGTCATTATCAGGAGAAAACGGATTTGGTGAGAATGAAAGCTTAGCTTCCGATAATTCCCCAACCGTATAGATTGAGTTTTTTTTAGCCGGTGTAGCACCGATAGGATCAACACTTGTACTCCAATTTGAAATGGCATTGCCACTTAATTGTGGATTTATTCGTTCAAGTGATTTGTTTTTAAGAAGATTGATATTCTTATTATGCCAATCTGAGTTATATCTTACCGAATCAATCGTATTTCCCCAGTGATCAATTATAATTATTACTTCTTCTTCATTTGACAAACTTAAATCACCACTATTAGAAATTTTGATTGAGGAATTATTCTTCAGTTCAGGATAAGAGCTAAAGAATATTGAATCAGCTGCAATTACAAAAAAATTATCCGATGCCACGTCAAAAAATGTATTTGATAGTTCAAAATGATTATCTGATTCATCAATTAGAGACCATCCGCCTATATCAATATGTGAATCAGTTGTATTATAAAATTCTATAAACTCAGAATTGTTTGAATAAGGATCGAACATAATCTCATTGATTTTAAGATCACCCTGTGTATAAGGTTGAGTTTTTAAAACGGAATTACTTATTCCTGGCGTTGCTCCTTCTATACTTAAAGATGGAAGCCAATTATAAATATCTGAAGCTGGAGCATCGAATGAGACTCTTTCAAGTGACCTTCCTTTCTCAGTTTCCCAATCCTTATCATAGCGAAGACTATCTATAATTTTGCTATTAAAATCGTAGAGTAAAATACCATCATCATAATTTCCTAAGGTCCCAAAATTAACTTCAAACATTTTACAATTACCTTGATTACTGAATTTTGATGTGTCATTAGTAATAATAAAATACTCTCCAGAATTGATAATTTCATCATACTCAGTAATTCTATTTTTAGTTGGCGATATCAATAAATCACTTATGAACCAATTTTTAATGTTAATTGAACTATTACTATTATTATATAATTCAATCCATTCAGATTTTTTCTCTTTAGGATTTACCATAAACTCATTAATAATTATCGAGTTTTTAAGAAAGCTTGGATAAACCATAACAGAAAGCCTATTATTTGTCGTATCATTATCAAGTTCAGAAATCACGTATGAAATTATTCTTGTTGAATCACTAAGAATAAAAGGATTTTCGGCTTTGATCAATGATGAATCCCCACTTTCCAATCTTAGATTATTTGTTACAGAAAGTAGAGTCATTTTTTCATTACTCTTAGTTCCGATTTCAAGTGAAAAATTTTCAATCGAATTATTTCCAATATTCTGTATAACAACACCAACCATAACTTCCTCATTGATTGACGGAAATTCAGGTTCTGTTTTAATTGAAGTAATCTTAAGATCATACATCTTTGGAGTGATACTATTTTGTCGACCTGGTGTGCTTAGTTCAATATCTGTTGAGCTTGCCCAATTAACTGAATCATTTGATCCAAAATGATGAAATCTTCTTTCTAATGAATATCCCGATGTTCCACCCCACGCAGTTCGATATTCAACCGAATCAATTATATTATTGTATTGGTCTTTTATCACTACACCATCAGCATCATTATTTAAGTTAGCAAAATTCATAATCATAATATCGGAAGGTACTTCTTTATGATATTCTAAGATTGTTGAATCTTTTGCAATTACAATAAAGTCTTTCCCTTTTATAGAAATATTTTGATCAGTAATCTTTGTGGTTTTCGGATTAGTGTAAATATCTGAGATAATCCAATTCTTTAAACTAACCTTCTCATCACTTGTATTAAAAAGCTCTATCCATTCCGGTTCACCATTAATTGGCGAATACATAATTTCATTTACTACAACGATGTTAGTAGAATATCCTGGAGCAATTGTTGAATAAAGGATGTTATTATTGAGATCTTGATCATGTTCTGATAATGCTTCAATGTAAAACCCTCTTTCCCCTTTTATAGAATCGACAGTATAATTAAAGTTTATTTCAACTGAATCACCAGCAAAGATCTCTTCAACATCACTTGTTTCTAAAAGGATGAAGTCTGTTGAGTCTAAATTAACATCTTCAAAAAGTTGCAGAGTACATGTTAAATTATTCTTCCCAATATTTTTTACACTTGCAGAAATAGTGACCGATTCACCATATAATGGGAATGTGGGAGAAAAATTTATTTTAGTAATCTCAATATCATAATCACGTTGACTAATAGAATTAGGCATTCCCGGAGTCCCTCCGGAATCAAGTTTTGAATTATTCCAGTTCGATGAATCAACTGAGGAAACTTCACTATTTATACGCTCTAAAGACACACCATTCATTCCACCCCAGTCAGGATTGAATTCCAGAGAATCAATTACTCTGTCTAAGGAATCCAAAATTATTATTCGATCACCACTATTATTTAGAGTAGGGAATGAAGAGATTACACAATTT
The DNA here is from genome assembly GCA_039714835.1 of Bacteroidota bacterium. Taxonomy (GTDB): domain Bacteria; phylum Bacteroidota; class Ignavibacteria; order Ignavibacteriales; family Melioribacteraceae; genus SZUA-22. The sequence goes on from JBDLIN010000052.1 coordinate 2,780, forward strand.
ATTGTATCGCTATATATATCAAAGAGAGTTGAATCTCTTGCAATCACAAAATATTGATTGGGAAAAAGTATCTGTTCATTTTTCATTACTTGAACAGTATCATTCGCATCTGCAATTTGGTGGTTTTTTAGATCTATCGTTTTATTACTCCTATTAAATAGTTCTATCCACTCTGGTTCCGGCTTATTTGGTGCATACATTATCTCGTTTATTACAATATCATTCCTCTGCTCATTTATTTCAACAGCATTAAATTTAAGATATGATATGTTGTTATCATTATTCATATCGCTGTTGTAAATTATTTTTGCAATAAAATAATTTTCTCCCGGCATAAATTCTGAGAACTCATGAGAAACGATTGTGCTGTCATTTGATAATAAATTAGACTCGTTATATATAAATAATAATTCATTTTCTTGGGTGGTTGAATCTCTATTAGAATCATGAAAAATCTGAACAGAATAATCACCAGAGTTTGATGTGCCTATGTTTTTAACATGAACATTTAGCTGAATTGATTCTCCAACAACAACAAGTTTTTCCTCAACATTAAAATGACTTATAGCTAAATCAAGTTCTTTTGGTGTTATTGAGTTTTCTTTGCCCGGAGTACCTCCAAATTGATTTACAGAACTTCCCCAATTTGTACTATCATTACCAGAATTAGTTAAATCTATTTTTTCTAATGAGAATCCATCTTGCCCACCCCAGGTGTTAGCATAATTAACACTATCAATTTCTCTTTTTAAAGAATCGAGAAGTTTTAGATTATCCCCGGAATTATTTAATGAAGGAAGGTTAATATTAATCACTTTGGATGAGATATCGTAATAATCATGTATACTTTCATCATCCGACAATACAATAAATTCATGTGGTTGAATAAAGTATGCACTATCATAAATGACAGTTGATGATACTTTATCAGTTGCTCTCCAATTTTTAAGATTTATCTCAGAATTAGTCGTATTATAAATTTCAATCCATTCAGGCTCATTATCCAATGGAGCATACATTATTTCACTTATCACTATTTCGTTAAAGTTATTTGGCTTTGGAATGATTGCAATATCAATTGATTTCAAATTATTCTCAAGACTTTGGTCAAGACTGAAATCAACTTCGGCGAAAAGATTAAATTTCCCCATTAAAAGACTATCAGCGTAACTGGTTATGACTATAGAGTCTCCTGGGAATAAGTTCGTATAATTTTCTAATTCAATAATTTCATTTTGCTGCGCAAGTGAGTCTTGATTATAGTCAATAAATAGAGTGACTATAAAATCATCTGCTGGAGAAGTTCCTATATTTTTGATCACTGTATTGAACTGAACTTCCTGTCCCTCGAATACTTGTAACGGATTAAAGTATATGTCGTGAATAGTTAAATCATACCTTTTAACTGAAACAGAATTATCATTTCCAGGAGTTCCATTCAATACGATAGAATTTTCCCAGTTAGTGGATGAGGAATCTTTATTCAGAATAATTTTCTCATCCGAAATTCCCGCATTATTATTAGCTGAGTAAGAATAGACATCAAGAGTATCACCAAATGAATCTACTAAGTATACAGTTCTATCACTTGTGTTTGCCATCCCAGATGAACCAAAACTATTGTTATCAATTTTTAATACTATCGTGGTATCTGGAACTATAGAAGAATAAATACCTGAACTTAGATCATAATCACCTTCAAATATTACTGCAAACGCTTTAGGAGGTAGATTTATACCATTATCAGTTTCTATTAAAGTATCTGCATTTGCTGTTGAATAAATAATCTGATATTTAGATAAATCTATACTATTAGTATTTGATAAATTGAATATTTCAATAAACTCACTGTTTGATATTGAAGGACGAAACATAACCTCTGAAATAATTATTGAATCGGTTTGTGCAAAGGACTGCACAACAGAAAAAAATATAACGGTGAATGTTAATTTTAAAATGGATTTCACGTGTCAAATGCCCTCATTCGTATTTTAATATATAAAATCAATAGGAAAAATGTCACTAAAAAATCCATATAAATTAAATTAGCACAATAAATTATAATCCTAATTACTACATTTTATTATATTACGAATCAAAATAATCTCTTCAAGGAATCTAAATGAAAGAACCTAATGTAAGTGTAGCGATTTTAACCAACAATCAAATTACTTTTGAGTTACATGGAGAGTATCAATGCTCGTGTAAGAAAGTTAACTGTCATGGTACTTACACTGCAATTCCCCAAAAAGATAATATATTAATTACAAGAGGTTCTGATTCAGTGGTTGTAGATGACGGTACTATCTTTACACCAAGTAATATAGACTCAGAGTCATTTAGACTCAAAGATGTTATTATTGGAAAGGAGTTTCATTGGCAGAAAAAAGAGACCCAGGTTTTTCTGGGCTCACTCAAACTGATTATAGATAATGAACAAATAACAGCAATTAATATAATTCCAGTTGAAAGATATTTAGAAAGTGTAATCTCTTCAGAGATGAGTGCAACAAGTTCGCCGGAATTGTTAAAAGCACATGCAATAATTTCGAGAAGCTGGCTCCTTGCACAGATGGAAAAAAGAAAAGGAATTAATGCTTCTGAAAATGAATATCAGTCAATTGTTGAAACTGACGAGGAATATATTAAATGGTACGATCGAGAGGATCATATCTTGTATGATGTTTGTGCTGACGATCATTGCCAAAGATATCAGGGTATTACTCGAATGCACGCTCATAGGGCCCAAGATGCAGTTACCCATACCCGTGGTATTACACTTATGTATAATGATCAGATTTGCGATACTCGGTTTTCAAAATCATGTGGAGGGATTTCAGAATCGTTCGAAAATGTCTGGGAATCCATTGAACATCCATATCTCAAAAGTATTGTCGACTATAAATTTGAAAGTGATGAATACGGACAAAATTTAAGAGACGAAAGATCAGCTAAAAAGTGGATTCAAGGCGAACCTAATGCATACTGTAATACAAAAGATGAAAAGATACTATCTCAAGTTTTAGTTGACTATGACCGTGCAACAACAGATTTTTATCGTTGGGAAGTCCAGTATTCTCAAGAAGAATTATCAAATTTGATAAGAACAAAATCAGGTATCGACTTTGGAAAGATCCTTGATCTAGTACCTATTGAAAGGGGTTATTCAGGTAGATTAATTAAATTGAAAATTGTTGGTACTGAAAAAAGTCTGATAGTCGGTAAAGAATTAGAAATAAGAAAACTGCTCTCAGAAAAACATCTTTATAGTTCTGCAATTGTAATTGATAAAAGTAATGTTATTGATGAGATACCGCTAGAATTTATAATTAAAGGAGCTGGCTGGGGACATGGCGTTGGTCTTTGTCAAATTGGTGCTGCCGTTATGAGCGAAAAGGGATTTTCATTTGATGAAATACTCCTTCATTATTTTAGAAATGCAATCATTAAAAGAATCTATGATTAAAATCTCCACTATATATTTTATTTCTCATATCTTAATTCAATAAAAAATGATTTTTCTTAATCCTACAATTCTATTTGGATTATTAGCTGCTTCAATACCAGTGATACTTCATTTTCTAAATCTGAGAAAGATAAGAAAAATTGAATTCAGTACGCTTGCATTTCTTAAGGAACTTCAAAAATCTAAAATCAAAAGAATCAAGTTCAAGCAATGGCTCTTACTAGCATTAAGAATATTGATTATACTTTTTTTAGTCAGTTCCTTCGCAAGACCCACTCTTGAAACTGTTGCCATTAGTGGAACAGGCTCAGTGGCTAAAACAACGGCCGTTATTATACTTGATGATTCATACAGTATGTCAATTGTTGATGAAAATGGTTCTTATCTAAATCAGGCTAAAGAAATCATTATTGATCTAATTTCTGATTTCAATGAAGGTGACGAAGTAATTATAATATTGACATCTGCTCCCGACAATAAAATTTTATCAAGTAATTTTAACCAATTAATAAAGGATATAAGAGGAATTAAGATATCTTATATTACCAATTCATTATCAGAATCATTATCTGCTGCTTCGCTGTTAATAAATAATGCCTCAAATTATAATAAAGAGGTTTTTGTTTTTTCTGATTTCCAAAAGAGTACGACTATTGAACAAAAAGATGATGAAGCAGATAAAATTATTTCCTTTGATGAAACAACTAAGCTTTACCTTTTTAGATTTGAAAATGGTGAAGTTCAAAATATTGCAGTGAATGATCTTAAATCACTAAATCAAATATTCGAGCTTAATAAAGAAATAACTTTACAGGCTAGCGTAACAAATTTTTCTGATGATGATTTTGATGATGCACTACTATCAATATTTTTAAATGGTGAAATTAATGCTCATCAAAATGTTTCAATCCCTTTGGGGACCACAAAAATGTTGTCATACAATACTATCTTAAAGAAGAGTGGTACTGTTGAATTGCTTGCTGAATTAGAGGATGATGAAATTGAATATGATAATAGGTATTACCATACTATTAATGTTCCCGAGAATATTAATGTGCTGATTTCATCTAATAGTAAAATTGATTCCAAATTTATCGAATTAGCTCTTCGCACTTCCTCTGAAAATATTTTTAAAATTGAAAAAATAAAAAGTAGAGAAATAAACTCTGTTAATCTTGATTCCTACGATTGTCTGTTTTTAATTGGATTAAAAGATAATATTAATACAACAAAATTAACTCAATTTGTAAAAGAAGGTGGTCAAATAATTATTGCACCTTCTTCTAATATGAATAATCAAAAATTTAATTCACTTCTTGAAGCTTTTAATATTCCAAGATTCGGAAACCTTCAAACTTTAATTCGTGAAGATCAGTTCAACACTTTTGAAAAGATCAATTATCAACATCCTATTTTTAACAATATTTTTGAAAAAGAAAACAATCAAAATATTGAATCTCCTCATATCAGAACTTATTATAAAACTTCGCTACAGGGTGAGGGAGAGAGTATTATTAGCCTTCTTGATGGTTCATCTTTTCTGAGTGAATATCATTATGAGGATGGGAAAATATTTCTTTTTAATATCGCTCCAACTTTATCGTGGAGTGATTTCCCAATCAAGAGTATCTTTGTGCCGATTATTAACAGAAGTATTTATTATCTTACATCAAATAAGAATAATTTTACAAGCCTTATTGCCGGTGATAAAATTGAAATAGATATTTCAAATATTAATATTCCCCAAATAAAAGTACTTAGACCAGATAAGAGTGAAGAGTTTGCAAATATTGATCCTAACTCGAAATATTTTAAATATAAGAATTCAGATCTAATTGGTCTTTATAAATTTTATTCTGGTGATAAATTGATTGATGTTGCTGCAGTAAATGTAAATATAATTGAATCTAATTTGAAAACTATTTCACTAAATGATTTTGAGAATTATTTGAACGATGCTGGCTTTAAAGGTACTATCCTACATATGGATAATAAAAATTACAAAAATGAAATTTCACAAGCTCGATTTGGATCAGAGTTGTGGAAGTTGTTTTTAATAATTACACTTATTCTTGCTCTTATTGAAATGTTCATTGCAAGAAGTGCAAAAAAAGATTTAGCTGATCTAACTAGTTGATTATACTCTCAAGTGAAAAAGTATGAATGAAATAATAGAAACTACGACTGAACGAGCTATGTTGATAGCTCTCAAAACAAGTAATGATACTCACAGTACTGTTGAAGAACATTTAACCGAACTTGAAATGCTTGCTGATACTGCAGGGGCAGAGACAATAATTAAGGTAGTGCAGGAGAGAGCAAAACCAGATAAAGCTTTTTATCTCGGGAAAGGTAAAGCGGAAGAAGCTGCTGAGTTAGTTGAATTAAATGATATTAACCTGGTAATATTTGATGCTGACCTGGCTCCAACGCAAGTAAGAAATCTTGAAAAACTATTAGACAGAAAAATTGTTGATAGGAGTGGATTGATCCTTGACATTTTTGCTGCTCATGCGAAAACGAAACAAGCAAAAACTCAAGTCGAATTAGCTCAGCTTCAATATATGCTTCCTCGCCTAACAAGAGCATGGACCCATCTTTCAAAACAGTTTGGCGGAATTGGGACCAAGGGACCTGGTGAAACCCAGATTGAAACTGATAGAAGACTTATTAGAACACGAATAAGTAAACTAAAGGATAATCTTAAAAAGATTGAAAACCAAAACCGAACAAAGAGTTTACGAAGGAAAGAATTTTTAACCGCATCACTTGTGGGATACACAAACGCTGGTAAATCTACTCTGATAAATTTATTAACAAACGCTGATGTTTTGGCAGAGAATAAATTGTTTGCTACTTTAGATTCGACAACACGATCATTTGAAATTGATAAAAATAAACAAATCATGTTGAGTGATACAGTCGGATTTATTCGTAAGCTGCCTCATAATTTAATTGAGTCATTCAAAAGCACACTAAATGTAGTTAGAGATTCGGACATTATCCTTCATGTAATTGATATATCCAATCCTTTTTTCGAAGATCATATGAAAGTTGTGAACGAAACGTTAAAGGAACTTGGATGTGAGGATAAAACACAGCTTCTAATATTTAATAAGGTAGATGATCTTCAGGATAGATCAAAGATTGAATATATTAATGCAAAGTACAGAAACAGTATAGTTATTTCTGCTGCTCGTGCAATCAATATTAGTATGGTCAAAGATAAGCTGATAGAAATTTATGAAAGTAATTATAACGAAAAATCTATTATATTGAATGCTGCCCAATCAAAACTCATATCACAAATACATTCACTTGCCGAAGTACTCAATTCTGAATATATTGATGACAAAGTTTACATAACTTATAAAACTGATATTGCTAATTATAGCAAAATTGAAAGATTGTTAACTCAGAAATAAAAAAAATTTTATTGAAAGTTACGGACCATTCTGTGACTTTATGTATTAAATATGGCTTTTCAAATAGATCACATATTTTAGGTAATACCCTTATATTTCCATCGCATATATTAGGATAAACCCTTATATTTCTATTGAATTAATAAGGGTATACCCTAATGAAAAATCTCAATAAAAAATTATCAATACAGCAGCTTGACAAAAAGATTGAAAAATTGTCTGTTTTGGATGAATCTGTTATTCCTTCAAGTGGATGGATTAAAACAATAAGAAAAGCTCTTAATATGACTTTAGCTCAATTTGCAAAGCGTCTTGGAAAAGCTTCACCTACTGTTAAAGAGCTTGAAGACAGAGAGGTAAGTAAAACTATAACTTTAAGAAAGTTAATGGAAATTGGCGAAGCGTTGGACTTAAAATTGGTTTACGGCTTTATTCCTAAAGAAGGATCATTGGAAAAGATGATTGAAAGACGTGCAATGGATTTGGCCGAAAAAATTGTTAGAAAAACATCGTATAATATGGCATTAGAAGATCAGCAGAATACCGAAGAACGGTTACAACAGGCTATAAAAGAAAGAACCTTTATAATTATAGAGGAAATACCGAAATATTTATGGGATTAAATTTAGAGTTTACTGATGTTCAAACACCCATAGATAAAAATAAATTAGCAGAAAGAATGATTCAAATCCATCACTCATAACACTATTTTGGAGATAATATTTTACTATGTTCGCATTTATTTGGAGATATTTTCTTATATTTACAACACTTTTAGGGAGATAAATAAAACTGATGGAAAGAGATCTTTACAAACAATTAGTTCAATGGAAAAACAAATCCAATAGAAAACCTCTATTATTGCAAGGTGCAAGACAAGTAGGAAAAACTTATTTAGTTAATCAATTTGGAAAGACCGAGTATTCGCAATTTATCTCCTTAAACTTTGAACAAGATCCTGAATTAAAAACCTTATTTCAAGGAAATCTATCGGCAAAAACAGTTATTGAGAATATTGAACTATACATTGGAATGAAAATCGAGCTGGAAAATTCTTTAATCTTCTTTGACGAGATTCAAGAAGCTGAAGAAGCTATTACATCATTAAAATATTTTTACGAACAAGCTTCTCAATATCACATTATTGCAGCAGGGTCATTACTCGGTGTAAGTGTAGGGAAGGAAAGAAGCTTTCCGGTCGGTAAGGTAAATTTTATAACACTTTATCCAATGAGCTTTTCGGAATATTTAAGAGCATTTAGTGAAGAACTTATTTCTGAGAAAATAAAGAACTTTCAAAAGCTAGAACCATTACCTGAACTGATACATGAGAAATTAATTAAGCATCTTAAAATGTATCTTTTCCTTGGTGGAATGCCAGAAGTGTTGCAAAGTTACAGAGAGCATAAGGATATTACCTTAACAAGAGAAATTCAAAGTGATATTCTAGAATCTTACTCAAGAGATTTTTCAAAATACAGAGATAAATCCCAGGCTGTTAAAACTTCTGAGTTATGGAATTCAATTCCATATCAATTAGCAAAAGAGAATAAAAAATTTAAATATAATAGCGTTCGCAAAAATGCGCGGGCCTTAATGTATGAATCGACAATAGAATGGTTGAATAAAGCAGGATTAGTATATTTAGCAAATAATATTAGTACTCCAAAACTACCGATATCTGGTTATACAGATAGAAGTAAATTCAAACTTTATCTGTTTGATACTGGTCTACTTGGAGCAATGTTAAATATATCTTCTGATATTATAATAAAAGATGCTGCATTATTCTCTGAGTACAACGGGGCCTTTATTGAAAACTACGTTGCAAGTGAGCTTACTATTTTAGGAGAGAAAGAATTGTTTTATTGGACTTCAAAAAGTGACGCTGAAGTTGATTTTATTATTCAATCGAATATGGAAATCTATCCGCTTGAAGTAAAAAGTGGCTTAAGTAGAAATCTTAAAAGTTTAAGAAGTTATGCAGATAAATATAAACCAAAATTGATTGTACGAACATCTCCCAGAAACTTTATACGCTCAGATACATTTGTAAATTTACCTCTTTATGCATTAACACTATTAAATAGAGTATTTATAGGCGACTTAGATTGACCGTACATTTAACCTTATTTAGATTATCTCGTTTCATACTATTTCCCTACTTCACTCTTTAATTATAATCGTTGTTAGCGATAATGTGGTATTTTTAAACTTACCTTGAAAGATAAATTTTATTATTATGAATATTTACTGTTAAGAAAAAATATATTCTTATACTTATATTTAATTGTAATATTATTCTCAATATTTACTATTAACAACTTACACTTTTACTAAAAAGTACAATTTATATTGTATTCAAATATCAAATTATTTTTCTAAAAGGAATTAAGTATGATTCTAAGAATAGACGGTAAATCACTCACACTTGAACAAGTAGAAAAATTTATTTCGGCTGATATTAAAATTCAATTAACTGCGGAATCTAAAAAGCGGATTAAACGAGCTCGCGCATTAGTTGATAAGTGGGTTTCTGAAGATGAGGTCGTTTATGGAATAACTACAGGGTTTGGTGAATTTGCAAACGTAAAAATTTCCCATGAAAATATAAAAGAGCTGCAGCGTAATTTAATAGTAAGTCATTCTGTTGGTGTTGGTGAACCACTACCACCCTTTATTGTAAAGATCATGATGCTGCTAAGAGTTAACGCCTTAGCCCGAGGTCATTCGGGAATAAGACTTACAACACTTCAGCTATTAATCGACATGATAAATAATAACATTATCCCTGTTATACCTTCACAAGGCTCTGTCGGTTCAAGCGGTGACTTGGCTCCCCTTTCCCATTTAGTTTTAGCGATGATCGGTCAAGGTGATGTTCAAGTATTCAAAGAAGTAAATGACTCAATTACTATAAATCCAAAACCTCAGAAGTCGAAGACTGTATTAAAGAAATTTGGATTAAGTCCTGTAACACTTTCAGCCAAGGAGGGATTAGCCCTTATTAATGGAACACAAATGATGACGGCATTTGCTGCTTACATTTCAATCCATGCAAAGAAACTACTTAAATACACTGATATTGCCGGGGCAATTTCACATGAAGCCTTAAGAGGTACGGATAAAGCTTATGATAAACGCATTCATGATTTAAGACCATTTAAAGGTCAGATGACTACATCACGAAACATGCTCAACTTAATAAAACAAAGTGAGATTCGCACTTCTCACTTAGAGGGAGATACAAGAGTTCAGGATTCATATTCGATCAGATGTATTCCTCAAATACATGGTGCTTCTAAAGATGCAGTTGAATATGTATGTTCAAAGGTTGAGATTGAATTGAATTCCGTTAATGATAATCCTTTGATCTTTCCAGAACAAGGTGATCATATTGAAGGAGGAAATTTTCACGGACAGCCTATTGCTCTTGCAATGGATTTCATGGGAATTGCTTTATCTGAGTTAGCAAGTGTCTCTGAAAGAAGAATTGAACGATTAACAAACGGATCACTAAGTGATCTACCTAGATTCCTTACTAGTAAAGGCGGTTTAAATTCAGGCCTAATGATCGCTCAATACACAGCTGCAAGTTTGGTCTCTGAGAATAAGGTGCTTGCGCATCCGGCATCCGTTGACTCAATTCCAACATCTGCGAATCAAGAGGATCATAATTCCATGGGATCAATCGCTGCAAGAAAATGCTACCAAATACTAAGGAATGTTCAAAAAGTAATTTCTATTGAATTGTTGACAGCTACTCAGGGTGTCGAATTTCTGAAACCCTTAAAGTGTGGTATTGGAACTAAAACAGCACACAGAGAAATTAGAAAGCATGTACCTCCTATTAAAGAAGATCGTGTATTACATAGAGATATTGATAAAATCATTGAGCTAGTAACATCAGGGAGTTTGTTAAAAGCTGTTGAAAGAAAAGTAAAGTTACTTTAAGAAAATTCTGAATAATTTTTACTGTCTATCTATTCATAAAATATAAAAAAACCAACTTCTTTTGACGCTATAACTGTAAGCTAAAAGTTGGATTTTTATAAACATCATGATTTGCAATAAAAAATCCAGTTGCAATACCTACAGCAAAAAGAATTGTCAATTGAACTAAATTATTCCAGATTATTGCAAGAAAAAATCTATTGTTTAGAAGTTCCATTTTTTTAATCAAAACAGTTATATTGCGGTTTAAATTACAAAATATTTTTCACGGAATTCCATGGAAGAAATAAAATCTGAACTTGAAACACTCCGTTCAGAAAATGAATTGTTAAAAGAGAAATTAGATAAAACCAATCAATTACCTGTTGATCTATCTATTCTTAAAAAAGCATTAAACAATATTAGTGATAGTGTTTTTATCCTTAATACAGATAGATTCTTTCTTTTTACAAACAATAGTTTTAACAAAACTTATGGTTATGATGACAATGGTATAATTGGGAAACACGCAAGCGTTATTTATGCAGAAAAAACCGGTAAGGATAAATTTCAAGAGATATTTCAAAATATTATAGAATCTGGCTGGGAAGGAGAAGTATATCATAGAAAAAAGAATGGTGAAGAGTTCCCAGTTTATATTACTGCAACAGTAATAAAAGGATTTGCTGGAGGTTTTGATGCAATTTTTGGGGTTTCAAAAGATTTAACTGAACATGTAGAAAAAGAAAAATCTTTGCATACTGCCATTAATAAATATCAAAATCTCTTTCAAGAACTAAGGAATGTTATTTATGAAAGCTCACCGGATGGTAAATTATTGGATATTAATCCTGCTGGTGTGGAACTATTTGGTTTTGATTCTAAAGAAGAGCTTCTGAACGTAAATATAGCTAAAGATCTTTATGTAAATCCCAAAGATAGAGAAGCACTAAAATCTGAAATTGAAAAAAATGGTTTTATTAAAAATTATGAACTCAAGGTTAAAAATAAAAGTGGTGATCACATAGTTGTATTAGAAACCTCAACAATTATTAAAGATAACTCTGGCAATACTATTGCCTATCAAGGTATCTTACGAGATGTTACAGAGAATAAAAAGCGTGAAGAACTGATGAACAAATATGTTTCCGATCTCGCTGAAGTTAATATGCAGCTACGTAACTCCGAAATTGAATTAAAAAAATTAAATGCTGAAAAAGATAAATTCTTTTCAATCATTGCACATGATTTAAAAAGTCCTTTTAATTCTCTTTTAAATTTATCTGAATTTTTAGTGGAGGATATTGCTGATCTTTCAATGGAAGAGGTGAAATCTTTCTCTCGAGAAATCAACAGATCAGCGAATCATGTTTATAACCACATAGTAAATCTTCTCCAATGGTCTCAAATAAGAATGGGAGGATTAGAACTTGTTGAAGAAAATGTAGCATTATCAAGTTTCATTAATAATACAATAACGCTGATAGAAGGAAATGCTGCCAAAAAAGATATTTCTGTAAAAAATGATGTTGATACTCGTCTCTTTTTTAAAGGTGACAGAAATATGATCAATTCTGTATTCTTAAATCTTATTTCCAATTCTATTAAATTTACCGATCGAGGAGGAATGATAAGAATATCAGCTGAATCAGATGATGATATGATCACAATTATGGTAATGGATAACGGAATAGGAATCCGAGAAGAAAATCTAGAGAGGATTTTCCGTATAGATGAACACTTCACTACCTCAGGAACTTCAGATGAGTTGGGGACCGGACTGGGATTAATCCTCTGCAAAGAACTGATTGAAAAAAACAATGGTAAGATTTGGGTTAAAAGTGAAGAAAAAGTTGGAACAACATTCTTCTTCACTCTTCCAAAAGCTGAAATTTAGATAATAATAAACTTTTTATACTGCTCTCTTATTTCCCAAATAAATAATCTTTCTTATAGAATCGAACTGTAGATAAGGATAATCAGTACGAATTGATTCAATAGCTTCAGCAGCACTGAAATTATTTTCCCTTAGTTCTCTAAATTTCTTCTTTATCTGATAATCCCTGAGGGATTTCTCATTAATTAAATTCTTGCTTTGCAGCAATCTGTAAATATCGTCACTTATCAGTTCAGATAATGGATTTTCAAAACCAATTTTTTCGTTTAGCATTTTTTCCCCCAATGCATTTGTGTTTGTGAATTACTCATTTATAAAATCTACATTCTTAAATTATATTGCTGTCAATTAGATGACAATTAATTAAAAAAGACTCAGGAATAGTTTTTTTCTTTTGGATAACTCTTTTAGAATTTTGGATGCGTTTGAGCTTAGGTATAATCGATCTGTAAAATTTGAAGATAAGTTATAAGCCAAAATGTACCCCTACCTATTTTATTATTTACTATTTAATAAGATAAAGTAGAGATATTTCTATAATAATCCTTTTATTAGTTCATGATTATGCAAATCGCAAACCCAATATATTTTAAAAATTACAAAAATTCAAGTAAATATCATCTTTAAGTAAATCTACAACGCCACTATTTATTTACGTGGGATAATGATTCCTTAATAAGTTCTTCTAATGATATATCAGAATTTGCTTCTAAAATTCCCCTAATGGTCTTTTCTGCTGTTTTTTGGTTATATCCAAGTTGTGTCAAGGCAACAACAGCATCTATTTTTATTGAATAAGCTTCTCCACCAATTTCTGAAATTTCATCCCCGATTGAATCCACTTTATCTCGGAGTTCAATAAGTAAACGCTGTCCTGTTTTTCGGCCTATTCCGGGAATTGCAACAATTCTTGATAAATCCCCATTTTTAAGAGCGGTTTTTAAATCATCAACTTGAATTCCGGATAATATACTTTGAGCAGATTTAGGTCCAACCCCGTTAACTGATATTAAAAGTTCGAACATTTCTTTTTCTGCTTGAGTTGAAAATCCGAAGAGAATCAACGCATCATCTCTTACATTAAGATATGTATATAAAGAGATCAAATTGCTGTCTTCATTTGATAAACTTTCAAACGTTGATATTGTGATATTTACAATATAACCAACACCATTCACATCAAGTAAAACTTGTGTAGGTTTTTTTGAGATTATTTTTCCAGTTAGATAGCCGATCATTTTTAAACCATTAATTGAAAATAATATTTTATTTTTAAAAGTAAGTAAATATCGAACAATAATCTTACAGATTAGAAAGGTGTGAATACACTTTCTTAATTATTTAAACCATAGTATATCAAACTCTCAATTGAGTTTTCATATCTCTTATTTTGTCGTTTTCCATAATTCCTTAAAGATTTATATTTATTATGTTTAAGCTCCCATTCATTTTGTATAATATTTTGAAATTCCTCCGGGTAAATAAAAAGATGAAGCATTTTGTCATGAAAAATAACACCTGCTGTTTCAACCTCATTGTTCTCATTTATAACTTTCCAATTTGTTTTATGACCGCTTTCAGAAAACTGTGAAGAAGTATATTTTTCCTTAAGATCTTCAAGTAAAATTTTATAATTATTTTCTATTGAACCAGAAGTATCCTTAAAAAACATACTTAATCCATTTAAGGAATAACGATAGAATTGCAATCTAATTTGCTCGATCTCAATCCCGAGATAAGAGCCGCCTTTAAATTCAAGGTGGGACATTAGTGGAAATAAATTTTTGTATCGATAATTCTGAAAGTAATATTCTTCAGAAATTTTTGACCCAAAATTACTTTTAATAATTTGTTCTACTCCTTCCATTGAGCTGCCCCAGGTTAAATCGGTAAGATGTTCTTTCTCATTCTGAAATAATTCAATTGACTGCTTTGATCTTAATACCTTAGGTTCACCCTCTAATTTTGAAAAGCTAAGAATAGAATTATCATTTAATTCTCCTGTAATATTTCCCAAGACATTACTTATCCTAGCATAACTATAATCTTCAAGGAAATAGTCTACATTTTTAATTTTACACGAATCAAAAACTGCAGATGCAAATTTTGAGCACTTCATTTTCAAATTATTAATTTCACAATTAATTGAATTTAAGACTCCATCAGCAGACAAATTAACGTCCAGATTGTCTAATACAAAATTTGAGAGTATCAATGATGTCCTAATTGCTTGATACTCAAATGCTGATTCTTCAATAACAATTTTTTCTAAGACAGGCGCACTTATATCAACAGTTGCGTATAATTTATAATGTTTTATTCCAGGTTTCACAATGAATAATAGTTTCTCCCCTTTTTGTTCAATATTTAGGTAATTATTCACAAAATTATCTGCGCCTTTTACTTTTACCGAAAAAGAATCACTTTGTGTTAGGTTAACTCTTATTCCTCGTGAAATAATTATCTCAGAAAATGAGTGGTTCAGTAATTCTCTTTCTATGTGCCCTTCAATTCTAGGAGTTACAGCTATTTCAATGTTTGCTAAAACGATAACTGAAGTTGTTACTGTTATAATAAAAATTAGTGTCGACAATGCTATTAATATTTTATTTGTTAGTTTCATTTATACCTCTTTTTCTCACAAGAATTATTTAACTAAAAATATCCTTTGGAGCAATATTTAATAACTTCATTTTTTTTATAAACTCCGGTAGATCTTGACTTATGAATTCATCTTTTTTCAATTTAAGAGTTTTCTCAAAAGCATCCTCGGATATAAAATATCCGATACCTCGCTTATTGAAAATTATATCTTGATCTTGAAGGAAAGAATAAGTCCGCATAACTGTATTTGGATTCACTTCAATATTGACAGCAAATTCTCTAACAGAAGGAATTCTTTCTCCGATTTTCCAATTCTCCAGGAGAATATTTTCACAAATAAAGTCAGCGATCTGCAAATAAATCGCTTTTTTGCTATTAAACCTCACTTAAACCTCACTT